>JAFYLI010000080.1 GCA_017537165.1 Oscillospiraceae bacterium
GTCATCTTCAACGTAACAAACGGAACCACTTTCAACGGGCTGCAGGCCTGCAATAGCCTCCAGCAGTTCTTTCTGGCCGCTGCCGGAAATACCGGCAATACCCAGTATCTCTCCGCTCATAGCAGTGAAAGAAACGTCTTCCAGTTTAAGAATTCCGTCAACGGAGCGAACGGTCAGTCCGTTAACCTCTATTCGAGGTTTGGGATCTATAGGCTCGGGACGCTCGATATTAAGCGTGACGGAATGACCAACCATCATATTGGTCATCTCCTGAGCATTGGTATCCTTGGTAGGCATAGAACTGATAAACTGACCAAGGCGCAGAACGGCCACTCTGTCAGACAGATCCTCGACCTCATGCATCTTATGAGTAATGATAACGATAGCCTTTCCGTCATCACGCATATTGCGGAGCACGGCAAAAAGCTTATCGGTTTCCTGAGGAGTCAGAACTGCGGTAGGCTCGTCCAGAATAAGGATATCAGCGCCTCTGAATAGAACCTTTACAATCTCAACGGTCTGCTTTTGAGATACAGACATATCGTAGATTTTTTGATTAGGATCTACTTCAAAACCGTAGGTATCGCAAATCTTGCGAATCTTTTCGGTTGCGCTTTTGAGGTCCAGCTTACCCTCAAGGCCGAGGACGATATTTTCCGCTGCTGTAAGTACATCAACAAGCTTGAAATGCTGATGTATCATACCTATTCCGTGGTCAAAGGCATCCTTAGGCGAACGAATAACGACCTTTTGATCGTTTATAAAGATATCGCCTTCATCAGGATAGTAAATACCGGAAAGCATATTCATAAGGGTCGTCTTGCCGCTGCCGTTTTCACCCAGCAGTGCAAGTATCTCTCCCTTATAGATGTCCAGCCAAACCTTGTCATTGGCGGTAATAGTACCAAAGGTCTTGGTAATGTTTCGCATTTTTACAGCGGCAACTTTTGTATCCAAAGACTTCATCCTCCAGTTCTATGATCTCTATACAAAACAAAGCAGCAAAGGGCAACTCAGCGGCTGAAACGGTCACTGCGCTGCCCTTTACAGCATTGTAGGGAAGCCCTGCGAAAACAGGGCTTCCCATAAAAATTTCTTATGCGTCGAGGTTGGTGATACCGTCGATGAACATATCGAAGTAGGGAGCAGAGCGGTACTCGGACTCGTGGAAGTAACCGTTGGAAATAGCCTCGGTCTCGGGAACGAAGTCGCCCATATCATCTACGTCAGCCATGTAGCTCTCGAGGGTCTGGCCGCCAACGGTGAAGGTAGCGGTATCGAATACCTTGAGAGTGCCGTTAAGCAGAGCAGTCTTAACTTCCTCAATCTTAGCAGCGGTGCCTTCAGCGGCAACAGCCTCGTTGAGTTCCTTCAGTGCAACACCGCCGTTCTCCAGAGTACCGATCCAGTCAGTAGCGATAGGCTCGCCCTTCATGGCAGCGGTCATGGAGTAGGTCATGTAAGGAGCCCAGTTGATGTAGGAAGCAACGATATAGGTATCGGGGCAAGCATCCTTAGCAGAGCCGTTGTAGAATACGAAGGGGATGTTGTTGTTCTGGCACTCAGTGGGAGCACCCATGGAGTCAGCGTGCAGGGAGATGAGCTTGCAATCGTTGTTGATGAGCTTTACAGCGCCTTCCTGCTCGAGGGTGGGATCATACCAGGAGTTGGTGAATGTTACGTCCATGGTTGCGGTGGGGCAAGCATAACGAACACCGAGATAGAAGGAAGTCATACCGGAGATAACTTCTGCATAGGGGAATGCGCCGATGTAGCCAACCTTAGCCTCTTCAGCGGTGAACTCGCCGTTAGCGATCATCTCGTTGAGCTTCAGACCGGCAGCAACGCCACCAAGGAAACGGCCTTCATAGATGGAAGCGAAAGCGTTGTGGTAGTTAGCAACACCTGCGGTGTGAGCCTGGGTACCGGTAGCGTGGCAGAACTGAACGTTGGGGAATTCCTTTGCAGCCTGGAGCATATAGGGCTCGTGGCCGAAGGAGTCAGCAAAGATGTAGGTGCAGCCTTCGTCAACCAGCTCAGCAGCAGCATCGTAGCAAGCCTCGGACTCGGGGATGTTAACCTTAACAATGTACTCTACGCCGAGAGCCTCGCAAGCTTCCTTGGTTGCGTTCAGGAAGTTGAGGTCATAGGTGGAGTTTTCGTCATGCAGGAAAATGAAACCAGCTTTGAAATTGGTAGTGTCTGCGGGAACGTCAGTAGTGGGAGTAGTGGTAGTGGTAGTGTCCTTGCCGCAAGCAGCGAGGGCAAATACCATAGCCACAGCGAGAAGCAGTGCGATGATCTTTTTCATTTTTTCCTCTCCTAATTTGTTATTTTGTTCTTTAGTTCTCTATCAAAACCCTCAATGGGCCAAGATACGTTTTACCGTTCCCCCGAACAAAAAAGCACCGACCAAGGTGCCAAATAACCTAATCGATGCTTTGTTTCCTCCCCATGCATATATAAGGGAACAAGGCCATCGATAGTCCGGTCATTTACGGCGTCCGGGCAGAAACTTCAAATCCATATCATTTGATATGTATCGATCGTCCAAACGATATTAAGTTACAACATTCTGTCGAAACAACAGTATTATAGCAGACCACTACAAAGAATTCAACCATAGCTTTTGCATAAATTTACGCCGCAAAAGTCCCAAAACATCGGCAGGAATGCTACAGTTCCCGCCAATGTTTTCCGCTTATGGCACTTCCAACCGCTTATCGAATGAAGCCCAGTTCTTCGTGGCGAGCTGCCACCACAGAAAAAGCATCGTCTGCGATATCTACTGCGAGGGCAATATCCTCACGGGTAAGAGCGGCATTGATAAAGTGATTATGATGGCTGGTAATAAACAGTCCGCGGCTGACACACTCTGCCACCCATTCCTGATGAAGCATCAGGCTGTCATCGTTGGCAATGCGCAAGTAGAACAGAGCCGGTTCACCGGACACTTTCAGATCAAAGCCGTGAGCCTTACCGGCAGCTGCCAAGCCGTCTGTAAGTTCTGTACCCAGTTGACGGAACAGCTTGGGCGCATCCAGCTTCTTCATCTTTTCGATGGTTGCAATACATGCGGCAAAGGGCTCTGCGCTCATCCAATAGGAACCGGTGTAGCTCAGGCTGGATGCAGCCGCGCGAAGACTTTCCACACCGCAGGCAGCGGACATATTGTAGCCGTTTGCCAAAGCTTTGCAGAAGCAGATGATATCGGCCTTGAATCCATAATAATGGTCGCTGCCCTGCAGATCCAGACGGAAGCCTGCGCGAACGTCATCTATGATGAGCACAATTCCGTGCTTGGTGCAGAAGTCGCGGACAGCTGCCCAATATTCGGGAGTGGCGCAGCGGTTATCGAAGAAATTGCCGTGATCATAAGGCTGGGCGATCAGCGCCGCCACATCTCCGTTTGCGTAATCCCATGCCTTCTCCAAGGCTGCAATGTCAAACCAAGGCACAACGATGTTGTTTGCAACTTCCTCGGGCAGAATACCCGGGTAGTCGGCCTTCATTGCCCAAGGCTGGTTGCCATGGTAATAGCCGCGCAGGAAAATGGTCTTTTTTCTTCCGGTAGCAACACGGGCGGTCAAATTGGCAAAAGTTGTTGCGTCGGTGCCGTTTTTCATAAAGAATGCCCAATCGGCGCAAGCCACGGTATCTACCAGCAGCTCGGCGCATTCTACCATTTTATAGGAAGGTGCAGTAGTGCAGTTGCCCACCTTCAGCTGCTCCATGGCAGCGCGGTCGACGTCAGGATCTCCGTAGCCTAAAACGTTGGGGCCGTAAGCGCACATAAAGTCCAAATACTTATTGCCGTCCATGTCCCAGAAATATGTTCCCTCTGCTTTGGAAGAAATAAGCGGCCACTTTTCCAAGGGCAGGAACAGACCCTCACTGGGGCCCAAATGTCCATACACGCCGGAGGGGATAACGTTCAGCGCTCTGTCAAACCAGGCGCGGCTCTTTTCATGAGAATATTCGGGATACTTGCTCATCGTTTGCTCTCTCCTTAACCCAGATATACGGACACACGGTCCAAAATACGGTTCACGTTGTCCAGCATGGATATCATGCCGCGAAGATATATCGTGCCTTTGCACATTTCATTGATGGTGGACACGCTGCCCGCAAACAAACCTGCCGCCAAGTCCAGATCCGCAAATTCCATAATGGCTCTCGGATTTTCACATTTCTGCTTGATGGTGGTGAAATGCTTGTCCTTTACTCGCAGGGTAATATATGCGGCATCCTTTATACCCAAAGAAATATCGCCGTCCACAGTGTAATCCGCAGAGATTTTGGAAATGGAATCGTTATTTGCCAAAGCCGAGATGGCGCCTGCAATGGTGTAGAGGGTAAGGGTGGTGCTCTTTTCAAAGAACGCGCGATCCTTCATGGCTTCCTCGGAGGGACGCAAAACCGCATTCAGGCGGTCGGTCAGCTTGGTGAAGGGGCCAAGCAGGAACGAGATGACCTGCACGGGATTTTTAGCAGGCATACCGGGTTTGGA
>JAFYLI010000081.1 GCA_017537165.1 Oscillospiraceae bacterium
AGTACGCTCCGAAAGAAGAATAAAAAGAAGAACGGGGAACGGAAATAATCCGTTCCCCGTATCTGTTATATCTCGGTGAAAGTATATCTTTTTACGTAGCCGTACTGGTTGACTTCGATGAGGATCTCTTCCTCATCTTCGCTAACAACCTCGACTTCGGTGACCTGAGCATGACCCTTGACATAGGCAACGGGGTCATTGGTTTCTATTTCCATAAGCTCCTTTTTGCCGTGCTCGCGACCTCCGCAAGGATTGTATGACTCTATAATGAGCTCGTATTCTTTCATGCTATCCTCCTGTATGATTTATAATATCGAAATTTTATCAGCATATAGCTTTTTTGTCAAAGGGCAAATAGATGAAGTTTTGTTAAATTTGCAGATAGTATTGTGTCGTATGTTCTGCTATACTGCCTTCTCGGAGGGATGAAAAAATGCTTTTTGAGTATAAACTTTCCTATTACGATTGCCAGACCTGCCAGAGCAAGGTTCACTGCAAGGAGTGCGCTCAGCGCGTATATGAGGCTCTTGAGGACATGGATGTCGAGATCATCGAAGCGGATATGGAACGCAAGATCCTGCAGATTGAGATGGACGAAGATCTTGAGGACGAGGTTATCGACGCCCTCGAAAACTGCCGTTTCTTTGCCGAATGACTCAAAAGAGGCAAAAAGCTAAAGATTTGTCATTCTGAGCGCAGCGAAGAATCTCCGTAGTAAACAAATTCTCATATATCAAGACAGCCCGTGGAAATCCACGGGCTGTTCATGTTATTCGGGATTTTCGGGCAGCTCAACTATGCTTCGCTCATAACCCAGCTTTACGCAGATCTTCGAAAGCTCGGGAGTGTAAAAGGCGAGGGAAGTGGAGTTGAGGCAGGGGTGGCAGGCGAATTTCTCGGTGGCAAGAATATCCTTGTCCAGCACAAGGCGAACCTTGCGGCCTGCGTCGTTCATAAGCGCAAGTATGCTGGCGCATCCGCTCTCAACGCCAAGAATATCGCGCAGATGTTCTTCGGTAGCGAAGCTCAGACGGGAGCAGCCAAGCTGCGCGGAAAGATACTTGGTCTTGAAAGGCTTGTGGCCGGGCATTATCAGCAGGTAGAAATCCGTCTGCTGACGGTTGGTGAGGAAAAGATTCTTCGCAATGCCGCAGCCCAGTACAGCTTCGGCGGCAGCAAGATCGTCCATGGTTGCCGCGCGGTCATGGTCAACGCGGGTGTAGTCTATATTAAGTGAGTCCAGCAGGTCGTAGCTGCGTTCCTCTATGTCGGTGCGGCTGCCTTTTTCGGGTCTGCCGACGAAAAGTTCGGATTCGTGCATGGTTTGCCTCCGTTTATTCTATCCCGAAAAACTTCTTGCCGTTTTCGAGGGTTTCTGCGGCTACCTGCTCGGGCGTGATGCCGCGGATATCGGCGATAAATTCCGCGATGTATTTAAGATAAGAGGAATCGTTGCGCTTGCCGCGATGGGGGACGGGAGTCATATAAGGGGCGTCGGTTTCTATCATGTAGCGGTCGGCGGGCATGGCGGCAACGATGGGAGGGGCCTTCTTGTTGTTCTTGAAAGTGATGGAGCCCGTGAAGGAAATATTGTAGCCTGCCTTGAGAATATCGCGGCTCATTTCAAGGCTGCCCGCATAGCAGTGAACTACGCCGCGGACAGTGGGGAACTGCTTCATTATGGTCAGGAAATCCTCGTGGGCCTCGCGGTCATGGATGATGACGGGCATATCAAGGTCGCGGGCCAGTGCCATCTGGGCGGCGAAAACCTTCTTCTGTACGTCGCGGGGGGAGAAATCATAATGATAGTCAAGGCCGATCTCGCCTATGGCCATCACCTTGGGATGGCGGCAAAGCTCCTCAATCTCGGCGATATAGGAGTCGCTTACGTCCTCTGCCTCGTGGGGATGAACGCCCGCTGCGGCATAGACGAAGCCGAACTGCTCTGCAAGGGCGAGGGCGGCGCGGGAGGAAGCAAGATCGCTGCCGGGATCGAGGATCAGCTCCACGCCCGCTGCGGGCATGGATGCGAGCACTTCAAGGCGGTCGCCTTCGAATTTTTCGGAGTCGAAATGAGCGTGAGTATCAAAATACATATGTTTATCTCCTTGCAAGCGGAAAATTGTATCGGGAAAAACGGAAAAATGTCTTGCATTCTTTTCTTAAGTATGATACCATATCTACTGCCTAAAAATAAAGGGCAAAGTATGAAAAATTTTCAGCCTGGCGCTTCGCGGGCTGTGTTGAAAGGATTGTTATTTAATATGCAGCTCGCTATCACCATTCTCCAGCTCCTCTGCGCTCTCGCAGTAGTTCTCGTTGTTCTCTTCCAGTCCGGTAAGAGTGCAGGTCTCTCCGGCGCTATCGGCGGTATGTCCGAGACCTTTGCAGCAAAGAATAAGGGCCGTTCTCTGGATGCTAAGCTGGCTAAGTCCACCAAGTGGATCGCCATCGCTTTCGTTGTCCTCACCCTTATCCTCAACATCATCGGATAATTGCTAAAGCAAGTAAAACGCACCGTGAAAACGGTGCGTTTTTTGTATCTGTTTACATTTAACTGTGGAAATATGAAGCGGATTTTGATATAATTGGTGCGCAATAAAATAACCCAAGGAGAAAACCATGAAGATATTCAAGAAAATGACCGCAGCACTCTGTGCGGCGATAATGCTTCTTTCTGTAATGCCTGCGGCAGGTGCGGAATATACTGCCGAAGAAAAGAGAGATGCAGACGTTCTTTATACTTTGGGACTCGTTCAGGGCAGCGATAAGGGCTATGAGCTTTACCGCGTGCCCACCCGCGCGGAGGCACTGGTTATGGCCGTTCGCCTTGCAGGCGGCGAGAACGATGATACGGAATATATGAATCCCTTTACGGATACCCCCGCATGGGCAAATAAGTACGCGGCATATGCGTGGGCTGCGGGTATTGCGCAGGGAACTGGCGAGGGCGTGTATGGATTCGATAAACCCGTTACATCGCGGGATTATGCAACTATGATGCTCCGCGTGCTGGGATATTCCGACGGTGCCGGCGATTTTGTATGGGAGCAGAGTATGGATTTTGCCTCTCGCCTCGGTATAACAAACGCCGATGAGGACGGTGTGTTTACCCGAGCGGATATGTTCGCCATGACCTGCGATGCGCTTGGGGCACGCTTTAAGTATGGTACGGATACCCTGCTGGAAAAGTTGGTTGCTAACGGCAGTGTGGACGGAGCAGCGGCCAATGCGCTGGGCTTCAAGGTAGGCGGCGTGCTGGACGGCAGCACCATCTATGAGCGCTGCATAGACGCCGTTTTCTCCATACAGTTCTATACTGATGAAAACAGTTACACTATGGATTCGCCCTCGACAAATGCCAGTGGATTTTTTATCACTTCAGATGGTGTGGCCGTTTCCAATTATCATGCTTTTGAGGGGAACGCCATTGCAATCGTTATTCTCAACAACGGTGAAAAATACCGCATTGCAGAGGTGCTGAGCTATGATAAAGGCACAGACCTTATAGTGTTCCGCGTGAGCCGCACTTCTGTTGACTGGAAACTTAATAAATATTTCCCCTGCATTGAATACCTAAGCTCCGATGAAGTGCGCAACGGTGAAACCGTTTATGCTATAGGCAGTCCTCTTTTTCTCAGCGGTACCATGACATCAGGTATCGTCAGCTACAAAAACCGCGAAGTCAGTGGCTTCGATAACCCCATGATACAGAATACGGCCGCAATTTCCAAGGGCAACAGCGGCGGCGTGCTGCTGAATGCTTACGGTAAAGCTATCGGCGCTACCTGCGCTTATTTTGTTAGCGGCCAAAGCCTGAACCTTGCTATTCCCTTGGATATTCTCTTTGAACTTGATTTCAGTGCTTCGGGCTGTACTATAGCGGAGATGAACAGAATTGTCATACAGCAGGAAAATCAAGCAGAGGAAGAGACTGAAGAAGAATCTGCAGAAGAAGAAAGCTAAAGATTGACTAATTTTAACTTCGATACTATAATGTAAGTAACAAAACAATTTTTGTATAGGGGGTTTCCCAAATGTATGTAAAAGATAAAATGACGGCCAATCCGTATACCATTCGCCCCAATTCCAGCATCAGCGATGCGTTTTCCATAATGAAGGACTACGGCTTCCATCAGCTGCCCGTTGTCAAGAACGGTAAGCTGGTCGGTATGCTTACCGAAACCGAGCTGCAGAACGTTACTCCCTCCAAGGCCACTTCCCTGAGTGTTTACGAGATCAACTATCTGCTCAGCAAGCTGGACGTTGGTCAGGCTATGAACACCGACGTTGTTACCATCGAGGCTGATGCCCTGCTGGAGAAGGCTGCTGTTTTGATGCGTAACCACGATATCCGCGCACTGCCCGTAATGGACGGCAAGAAGCTGGTGGGCATTATTACCCAGTCGGATATTTTCGATGCATTCATCGATCTTATGGGTGCAAGAAGCGCCGGCGCAAGAGTTGAGGTCGAAGTGCCCAACAAGGCCGGTGTTGGCGTTGAGATCATGAAGATCATCGCAGAGAGCAACGTAAACATCCTGCATATGGCTCTCCATAACAGCCCCGATGTCGGTGAGTTCAACCTCAAGCTGGATGCAGAAGATGCCGGTGAGATCTGCGAAAAGATCAACGCTTTGGGCTACAAGGCAAGCTGGTCTTAATTACATAGCGATATATTAGGAGCCTGCGGAAATTCCGCAGGCTCTTATTCTTTGCGGCGCCGCAAAAGGAACAAAAAGCAGCACAAAACTTTGCACATAATATGCACATAAAAATACTTGCAAATCATGTGAGGATGTGGTAGCGTTATAACTATAAAGATGTAAATTTCAAACAAAAATAAAATGGGGGAATTAAAATGAGCACCGTAAATGTAACTCTTCGCATGGATAAGGAACTTAAAGCTCAGGCAGAAGCACTTTTTGAGGATATGGGACTGAGTTTGTCTGCAGCCTGCCGTATTTTTCTCACTCAGGCGGTGAAGGAACAACGCATTCCCTTTGAAATAACCCGCCGCGTGCCGGACCGCGCAACCCGTAAAGCTATAGAAGAAACGGAGAACGAGGGGGCGGTGCTGAGCTCTGTTGAGGCACTTATGGAGGAACTGGATGGATAAGATAAGTCTGACGACCCGATTTCGCGCCGATTACCGCAAGGTAAAAGGACGTCGGGTGGAAAGCTCACAGCTGCGCGAGGCGGCGGAGCTTCTGGCAGCGGGTGTTCATCTTCCGGCCAGATATCAGGATGCACCTATGCTGGACAGGCACGGAACAGAGGTTGCGCGCAGCTGCCGCGTGGGCGGCTGTATGCTGGTATACCGTCGCAAGGGCGACCGCCTCTGGCTGGTGCGAATTTATCCGCTGAAGGACAGAAATAAAATCACCGCGCCTACCCTTTGGCTCAAAACCCTGCTGAGA
>JAFYLI010000082.1 GCA_017537165.1 Oscillospiraceae bacterium
GCAAGGATCGTATTGAGCGCTATTACGCGCTCAAGGATATGGATGCTCCCGAAACCGATGAAAGCGTTCAGCTTGTAACAGTATCTTCTCGTCTGGGCAAGAAGCTTATTGAGATAGACGGTATAAGCAAAAGCTTTGGCGACAACTGTGTTCTTGATAATTTTTCCTATAATATCAAGCGCCATGACCGCATTGGTATAGTTGGCAAGAACGGCGCAGGTAAGTCCACTTTGCTTAACCTTATCACGGGTCGAATTGAACCTGACAGCGGTATCATAGATATTGGCACAACTGTAAAGATCGGTTACTTCTCTCAGGAAGGCAAAGAGCTTGACCCTAACCAGCGTGTTTACGATTATATCCGTGAAACGGCTGCAGAGGTGCATACCGCGGAGGGCACCTTCTCTGCATCTCAGATGCTGGAGCGTTTCCTGTTCACTTCCGACCTGCAGTATTCTCCCATCGGTAAGCTCAGCGGCGGTGAGCGCAGACGTCTGTTCCTGCTCAATATCCTTGTTTCTGCGCCCAATATCCTGCTGCTGGACGAGCCTACCAATGACCTCGACATAGAAACCCTTACCATCCTCGAGGACTATCTGGACTCCTTTGCGGGTGCGGTAATAGCCGTTTCCCATGACCGATATTTCCTTGACAGAATAGCCGACTCTATTTTCGACGTTCGCGGCGGGGGAGTGGTAGATATATATTCTGGCAACTTCTCGGATTATTTGGAGAAACGTCCTCCCGAAATCGAGGAAAAGCGCATTCCCGTTGAAAAGAAAACTGCCGAGCCTCGTCAGCCCAAGCCGCAGAAGCTTAAGTTCAGCTTTAAAGAGCAGCGCGAGTATGAAACGATCGATGCTGACATTGCTGCCCTGGAGGAGGAAAAGGCCGACTGCGAAAATAAGATAAACTCCGCGGGCGGAGACTATGTGCTCCTTATGGAGCTTAACGAAAAGCTGGAGGATATAAACAAGCGTCTTGATGAGAAAACCGAGCGCTGGATGTACCTCACCGAGCTTGCGGAAAAAATAGAAGCGCAGGGAAAATAAGCTATAACAAAATAAAAAATCGGGATGCAAACGCATCCCGATTTTTGTTAGTCAATCAGTGTTAAGTAATCAGGCCTGGGGCTTGATCATAACGGTGATCATCTCAGCGCACTCAACGCCGGTGTTCTTGCAGGCGCGGCCGGTGCCGGGGCCGAAGTGCAGGCTGTCACCTGCGTGGAGGACGTAGTCCTTACCATCGTCCAGAGAAACGGTCATTTCGCCCTTCTGTACATAGTAAACCATCTCGAAGTTAGCGGGAGCCATGTTTGCGCCGCCACCGGGGAGGAAGTGAGAAAGGCCCATAACGATGGTGCCGTTGTTAACGTCAGCGGGGTTGTGCAGACGGGTGGTCTTGCACTCGTAATGGCCGGGAGCCTCGTACTGGACGGCCTCGTTCTTCATGGTAATTTTGTAGCTCATCAGGAATCAATTCCTTTCGTGTATTTTATTTAGGGGCATAGCCCAATTTACTCCAATTATAATATCACCATTAAAATGAAAGTTCAATAGTCAATTTCCGATTAAGCGTTCATAGTCCTCGGGATAGTTCAGGTTATCCAGCATATCAGTGCGCCAAAGTGCGCCAAGCTCATCGGGGGAGATGCGGCGGCAGGGGAGGGCATCGAAAAGCTGCATCATTTTGTATTTCCCGGAGGCGAGATACTCTTCGATGAAGGGCAGAAGAGATTTCTTATAATATCCGAAAGCAGGCTCAAATTTGTCGTTGTTTCCTACTATGACGGCCGTGGCGCAATCACCGCAAAGCTCAATAACCTTCAGTGCAGCTTCGGGCGAAGAGAAGGGGAGGTCGGCTGCCGCGAGGAATACTCCTTCGTCGGGAGTTTTCAGCAGTGCAGCATGCAGGCCCGCCATAGGGCCGCAGCCGGGGTATATATCTATTACGCGCTCAACATCTATATCGGGGTATTTCCCGGGATCGCCTATGCTGAGATACACTCTGTCAAAGACTGCCGAAAAACGGTCTACGGCAGAGGCAAGCAAGGTCTTACCATTATATATAAGCTGGGTCTTATCTCTGCCCATTCGGCTGCTTTTTCCACCTGCAAGAATAACGGCTGTGCTCATTTGAGGGGCCTCCTTTGGTGCTTATATATAAACCATACCATCATATATGCGCTAAGGCAAGTTTTTTGACGAAAATGAAAAGTTGCGGAGTTTTTTGGGTAATGAAATATTGATTTTTGTTCATTATGGGTTTATTATATACACTGTATGACCATCAAAGTTATTCGCTGACAAAAAACTAATTATTTTTTTATTGGAGGTCTTTTACAATGAGCGAAGTATATATGCTTAGTTGCTGCAGAACTGCTATTGGTACCTTCGGCGGTAGCCTGAAGGACACCCCCGCTCCCAAGCTGGGCGCTATCGTTGCCAAGGCAGCTCTCGAGCGTGCAAACCTTGATCCCGCTAAGCTGTCCGAAGTTATGTTCGGCTGCGTTCTCACCACCGGTCTGGGCCAGAACCCTGCTCGTCAGGTTGCTATGGGTGCAGGCGTTCCCGTTGAAGTTCCTGCTTACACCGTAGGTATGGTTTGCGGTTCCGGTATGAAGTCCGTTATCGAGGCTGCCCGCGCTATCAAGGCCGGCGACGCTGAGATCATCCTTGCAGGTGGCTGCGAGAACATGTCCGCTGCTCCCTATGCTATGCCCGCTGCTCGTTTCGGCGCTCGTATGAACGCTACCACCATGATCGATACCATGGTTAACGACGGTCTTTGGGACGTTTACAACAACTATCACATGGGTATCACCGCTGAGAACGTTTGCGACCAGTGGAACCTGACCCGTGAAGAGCTCGATGCTTTCGCACTTTCTTCTCAGGAGAAGGCTGCTGCCGCTATCGCTGCAGGCCGTTTCGAGGACGAGATCGTTCCCGTTCCCGTAAAGGTTAAGAAGGACATCGTTGACTTCAAGGTTGACGAGCATCCCCGTGCAACCAGCCCCGAGGCTCTTGCAAAGCTGAAGCCCGCTTTCAAGAAGGACGGTATGGTTACCGCAGGTAACGCTTCCGGTATCAACGACGGTGCTGCTGCTATCATCCTCGCTTCCGGCGAAGCTGTTGAGAAGTACGGCCTGAAGCCCATCGCTAAGCTGGTCTCCTGGGGCCAGGGCGGCGTAGATCCCTCCATCATGGGTGTTGCTCCCATCGCTGCTTCCCGTGAGGCTCTTGCAAAGGCTAACATGACCATCGACCAGATCGACCTGGTTGAGGCTAACGAAGCTTTCGCTTCTCAGTGCATCGCAGTTGCTCGTGACCTCGAGTTCGATATGAGCAAGGTCAACGTAAACGGCGGCGCTATCGCTCTGGGCCACCCCGTAGGTGCTTCCGGCGCTCGTATCACCGTAACCCTCATCCACGAGATGCTTAAGCGTCCCGAGGCTAAGTACGGTCTTGCTACCCTCTGCATCGGCGGCGGTAACGCTGTTGCTACCATTTGGGAAAAGGTCTAAAGAGAGATTGATTCAACACAATAATTTTGCTTAATATTTTGTATTGTAATTGCAGGAATGTTGTGTTAGAATAAATCCGTTGAAAACTGAGCACGTTCAATTTCAGATAATGTTATTACCGAAAGGAGAAGAAATAAAATGATTCTGGATGCAAAACACACTCTTCAGCAGAAGCTGTTCCGTGAGTTTGCCGAGAACGAATTCACCAAGGAACTTCAGGAAAAGCTGGACCTCGAAGGTGAATTTGATTGGGATATCTTCCACAAGATGGCCAAGTACGGCTTCACCGGCATCAAGATCCCCAAGGAGTACGGTGGTTCCGGCTCCGATTACCTCACCTACTGCCTCATGATCGAGGAACTCGCTCGCGTAGACTGCGTTCTCTCCGTCTATGCTAACACCTCCAACTCCCTCGGCGGCGGCCCCCTGGTTATCGCAGGTACCGAGGAGCAGAAGGCAAAGTACCTTCCTCCCATCGCTAAGGGCGAGAAGATCATGGTCTTCGCTCTGACCGAGCCCGGCGCAGGTTCTGACGCAGGCGGCACCACCACCACCGCTGTTCAGGATGGCGATGAATTCATCCTCAACGGTCGTAAGACCTTCATCTCCGGTGCTCCCGTTGCTGACTGGTGCCTGGTATTCGCTAAGACCGACCTCACCGCAAAGGGCTCCCGCGGTATCTCCATGTTCATCGTTGACATGAAGCTCCCCGGCGTTTCCTGCGGCGCACACGAGAACAAGATGGGTATCAACGGCTATCCCACCAGCGACGTTATCCTCGAAGACGTTCGCGTAAGCAAGGATTGCCTCGTTGGTCCTCTCCATAAGGGCTTCTCCATCGCTATGAAGACCCTCGACGGCGGCCGTCTCGGCATGGCTGCTCAGGCTGTCGGCGTAGCTCAGGCTTGTCTTGATGAGTCCATCAAGTACGCTAAGGAGCGTAAGCAGTTCGGCAAGC
>JAFYLI010000083.1 GCA_017537165.1 Oscillospiraceae bacterium
GGGAAGACGAGTTGAGTATAAAGGTGAATGCGGCGGTGCTGATGTATACGATGACTATGCCCACCATCCTAACGAACTCAAGGCAACTCTGACCGCTGTACGTGATATGGGTTATGAGAGAGTTATATGCGCATTCCAGCCACATACTTATACCCGTACAAAAGCGCTTTTTGAAGAATTCATAGATGCTCTTGCACTTGCTGATAAGGTTTATCTTGCAGAAATTTACGCAGCACGCGAAACAAACACTGTTGGTATATCCTCTAAGGACTTGGCCGGCAGAATCGACGGTGCAGTATATAGCCCCAGCTTCGATGATCTTGCAAAAAAACTCAAAGAAGAGGCAAAACCCGGCGATATCATCCTCACTGTAGGAGCGGGAGACATTTATAAAGTTGGCGAAAGCATAATATAACTGTATTATAAATAAAATATTAATCCCCGAAACATCTTAGCGATGTTTCGGGGATTTTGTTTATGCGTTGGTATTTTCCTGATTTACAGGTTCAGCTGCGGATTCAACATAAGGAATTGCCTCATCAAGCTGCTTAATGAGATTTCTGGGGCAAACGTCATGACAAATACCACAGTGCTGACACTTGCTGTAATCAATGCTTGCAAGGTTGTGGTCTATATGGATTGCGCCGTGAGGACACTTCTTCTCGCAAATCTTACAGCCCATACAGCCTGCTTCACAGAATTTACGGGTAATAGCGCCCTTCTCAACATTGTGGCAGGGAACTGCAAAACGTGCGGAATAGGGGATCATAACGATCATATCCTTGGGACATGCGTTTTTACATGCTTCGCAACCCTTGCAGTTTTCACGATCTACAACGGCAACACCGTCTACTACGTGAATAGCATTGAATTTGCAGACCTTTACGCAATTACCGTGACCAAGGCAGCCGTTTGTGCAGTAATGCATACCGTTGCCAAGAGATGCGTAGTCAGCTGCGCAGTCATCAATACCATCGTAGTTATACTTTGTAGCTGCGCGATTTCCGCCTGCACAGCGAACAAAAGCAACCATGGGTTCACTGTGTTCAGCCTCAAGGCCCATGATCTGAGCAATCTTCTCAGCGGCAGCAGCACCACCGGGGGCGCATTTATTGCAGGCGGCAGTTCCGTTTACTACAGACTCTGCGTAATTGGAACAACCTGCAAAACCGCAACCACCGCAGTTTGCGCCGGGAAGCACTTCGACTATAGCTTCCTGGCGGGGGTCAACTTCTACAGCAAATACTTTGGATGCAAAGGCGAGCACGAAACCGAACAGTGCACCGAGGATAGCGAGAACCGCTACGGCAAATACAACAGTCATCATACAGTTCTGCCCTCCTTATATTTTGAGACCGGAGAAGCCCATAAATGCAAGGGCTATGAGGCCGGCCGCAATAAGCGCAATGGGGAAACCTTCAAATGCCTTGGGGCATTCGCCGGTAAAGTCCATGCGTTCACGAACACTTGCGAAAAGTACGATTGCAAGAAGGAAACCAACACCGCCGGTAAAGCCGTAAATAACGCTTCCGATGAAGTTATAGCCGTTCTGGGTATTGAGCAGTGCAACACCAAGTACCGCACAGTTGGTGGTAATAAGAGGGAGGTAGATACCAAGTGCCTGGTAGAGAGAGGGGATCATCTTCTGCAGGAACATTTCAACGAACTGAACAAGAGATGCAATAACGAGGATATATGCAACAGTCTGCATAAACTCAAGATTCAGGGGAACAAGCAGGAACTCGTTAACTATGTAACAGAAGATGGATGCAACTGTCATAACGAAAATTACGGCAACACCCATGCCGAGAGCGGTATCAACCTTTTTGGATACACCCATGAAGGGACATATTCCGAGGAACTGTGAAAAAATGAAGTTCTCAATGAGAATAGCACCGAGAGCAAGGGAAACGATCTGGCCAAAACTCATTTTCCTGCCTCCTTTCTTTTCTCCGCAGACTTATTGCTGATGTGCTGCATTGCTGCGATAAGTACACCGAGCACAAGGAAACCACCGAAAGGAAGGATAATAAAGAGGGTAGTGTATTCCTGAGGAAGGATGCGGATGCCTGCACCCTCGAAGCCGAGAATACCGCCACCAAAAGTACCGTTACCGAAGAACTCGCGAATTATGCACATAACTACGAGAACGATTGTATAGCCAACACCCTGAGCGAGGCCGTCGACTGCGGAAGCTGCAACAGAATTCTTAGATGCAAAAGATTCGGCTCTTGCGAGAATTATACAGTTTACAACTATAAGGGGAATAAATACGCCAAGCGATTCCGAAAGAGAAGGCAGAAATGCCTGCATCAGCAAGTCAACTATGGTAACAAAACCTGCAATAACAACGATGTATGCAGCAATTCTGATCTTGGAGGGAATCACTTTACGAAGAAGAGAAATAACAACGTTGGAACAAATAAGAATGATGGTTACGGAAATGCCCATACCAATGCCGTTGAAGAGGGTAGTGGTGATCGCAAGGGTGGAGCACATACCGAGAAGCTGAACCAATACGGGGTTATTGGAGGTCAGAGCTTCATTAAACTGTTTTTTAATATTCATCTCATGTCCTCCTTTTAAGCTACGCCGCCGTTGACGGCTGCCAGAACTGCATTTACGCCGTCGGTAACTGCGCGGGAAGTAACGGTAGCGCCGGTCAGTGCTACAATTTCGCCGCCGTCCTTATCAACAGCAAGAGTACCGGTCTTGCCGATGTACTGTTCGCGGAACGATGTGTTGGATGCGTTAGCGCCAAGACCAGAAGTTTCGGTCATTTTTACAATGGATATACCGGATACGTTTCCATATGCGTCAACACCGACAACCATGTTAATAGCTCCACCGAAGCCGCTGGGGCTGACCTCTGCAACGTAACCGACAAAAGTGCCGTCAGAGTTTTTAGCCTCATAAACAGATTTTACAAGACCGCTGTTATCGGTAAAGGAATCAAGCTGAATATATTCATCAGCGCTTATAACTGCGCTCATAGCAGCATCGGTCTTAGCCTTAATGTTAGCAGCTATTTTGTCGCGGGTAATAAAATCAACCATTCCCAAAAGGAGTGCAACAACTGCAGTTACGACGAAAAGAACGATTACAAGTCGAGCCATGGACGCGGGTTTCTTAGCAGACTCTGTCATTATGCATTTGCCTCCTTTGCTGCAGCTTTTTCACTTTTAAGCTTTGCCTTTTCTGCCTGCTTCATTTCACGGGTATATCCGAAGCGGCGAGGCATGGTTGCCTTGTCAATAAGCCATACGCAAATATTCATAAGAAGAATTGCATAGGATGTGCCTTCGGGGTAAGAACCGAAGTAGCGAATAAATACGGTAAGCAGACCGCAGCCGATACCGTAGATTATCTGACCAACGGGAGTGATGGGGGAGGTTGCATAGTCTGTTGCCATGAAGATCGCGCCGAGCATTACACCGCCGCTGAAAAGGTTCCATGCCATCCAGATAAGATTATTGTTGCCTCTGGGGAAGATGAAAGTTAGAACGGCTACGGTAAGCAGATAAGCGAGAGGAATACGGGGAGTAATTACTCTGCGGATTATCAGATAAATTCCGCCAAGTATGAGCGCAAATGCAGAAATTTCGCCCATAGAGCCGCCTATCTGGCCGAAGAATGCCTGCATGAGATTTATGCCTTCGGGCAGTACGCTGTTGCTGAGAGAGGCAAGAGGAGTTGCACCGGTAACAGCATCAGTCATGTTTGTATCTAAGAAAGAAGTGTAACTAAGAGGCTTAACCCAAGTGGACATAACCACGGGGTAAGAGAAAAGGAAGGCTCTTGCAGCCAGAGCGGGATTGACAAAATTCTGTCCAATGCCGCCGAAAAGCTGCTTAACGATTACTATTGCAAAAAAGTCTCCTACAACGATGATCCAAAGGGGAGTTGAAACGGGAAGACAGTAAGCAAGAAGTATGCCGGTTACGATAGCGGAAAAATCGCCTATGGTTTTGCTCTTATGAAGGAGTTTGCGATATGCCCACTCAAAGAAAACAGAGAAAATAACGCTGACAGCAGTTACAATAAGTGCCTGAATGCCGAAAATATACATCGAAACTGCCAAGGCAGGAATAAGAGCAATTATAACATCAAGCATTATAGAGCTTGTACCTTCACTCGTTCTGAGGTGAGGAGAAGATGAAATTGTAAGTTTAATATCTGTGTTCTGCAAAACTGTTGCTCCTTTCCTTATTTTTTAGCGCGCAGTGCGTTGACCTGCGCCTTTGCCATTTTTATAGACTGCGTTATATCGAGACGGCCGGCACAAATAAAGGTACAGCATCCGCACTCGATGCAATCTGTTACGTGCAGCTTCTGGAGCATAGCAATATCCTTGGCACGCTCATAATGATAAATGGTACCGGGCATAAGCTTCATGGGGCAAGCCGCTACGCAGCGACCGCAGCGAATACAATTAGGCTCAGCAACACTGCGGTTCTCCTTGTCAGTGAGAACGAGGATGCAGTTAGTACCTTTAACAACGGGTACATCAAGATCGTAAATAGCAATACCCATCATTGGTCCGCCCATGAGGACCTTCTGCGCATTATCGGTCAAACCGCCGGCGGCTTCAATAAGCTTGCGAACGGGAGTACCGACACGAACACGGTAGTTTCCGGGATTCTTAATACCGGGGCCGGTAACGCTGACAACTCTGTCGATTGCGGGCATACCGGTTTTTACAGCTCTGTTGATGGCCCAGCAGGTATAGTCATTGAAAACTACACATCCTACATCTGCAGGCAGACCTCCGGGAGGAACCTGACGCTTTGTAACAGACTGAATGAGCTGCTTCTCTGCGCCCTGAGGATAAAGGGTCTTATGTACTTTTATGCGAATATCACCGTTGTCATCCTTGACGAATTCGCGAAGCTTGTTAATAGCAGCTTTCTTATTATTCTCAACTACAAAGGTTGCATAGGGCAGTTCGAAAAGCTTGGTGAGCATACGAACACCCTCAAGAACTTCTTCGGGCTGCTCCAGCATAATGCGGTGATCAGCTGTTATGTAGGGTTCGCACTCTGCTGCGTTTATGATAATGTTATCAACCTTACCAAGGCCACTGGTGATCTTAACAGCAGTGGGGAATGCCGCACCACCCATACCGACGATACCGGCTTTGCGAACGATTTCTGTCAGTGCTTTAGGATCTGCTTCAACTTCTGCAGTGTGAGGAACAACACTTTCGTCGATGGTATCCTGCATATCGTTATCAATAACGATTGTTTGAACCATTTTACCATTTGCGTGAAGTCTGGGCTCGATAGCAGCAACCGTTCCGGAAACACTGGAGTGGATATCAGCAGCGACTGCTGCCGTTGCTTTTGCAATAAGCTGACCGAGGTTTACATGGTCGCCTACATTAACAACAGGCTCACAAGGGGCTCCAATGTGGAGGACTACAGGTATAAGCACCTGTTCAGGGGCGGGGAGTACCTGAATAGGACAATTCTCGGTAAGTGACTTACCTTCGAAAGGGTGCACACCGCCAAAAAATTTGCGAGACATTTAAACACCTCTTATTATCTCAATATCTTACTAAGCATAAAAACCCATTGTGCTTTAATTTTAGCATCTAACTTTACCACAAATCACCGTTTGTGTCCATACTAATTACGCGTTTATTCGCCACAAAACTGAATTTGTTCACATTTGCATAAAAAATGTTACGAGAAGATGGTTACAATTACTTATGAAAACAACATAGAACGCAATATTTATCCATAATTCCTTTGCAAAAATACCTTATATATGCTATGATACAAGAGATATATTATAGATTAACGATATTTTCGATTTTCGGTAATTACACTAATAGTTGAACGGTGATAGCATGATTGTTAAAGGAGCCTCAATTGTTGTCAATTGCTTGCTCGAGCAGGGGGTAGACACTGTATTTGGTTATCCCGGCGTGAGCATACTTGAAGTTTACGATGAGCTTTATAAAAACAAAAAGGCAATACGACATATACTTTCTGCCCATGAGCAGGGAGCAGCACACGCTGCCGACGGATATGCTCGCTCTACGGGCAAAGTAGGCGTATGCCTTGCTACGTCCGGTCCCGGCGCTACAAACCTCGTAACCGGTATTGCAGCGGCGTTTATGGACTCGTCGCCTGTAGTTTTTATCACCTGCAACGTTGATGATGAGCTACTCGGAAGAGATACTTTTCAGGAAGTAGATATCGTCGGCATTTCTATGCCTATAACCAAATGCAGTTACCTGGTAGACAGACCCGAAGAAATTGCAGATACACTGCGTGAGGCATTTGCTATCGCAGGAGGCGGCAGACCGGGTCCTGTTCTTGTTGATATAACACATAATGCAACGGCAGAAAAAGCAGAATATGAGTTCCTGGCAAAATCTGAACATCTGAAGCATGGTCGGCTTAATCACATGCATAAACGCGGTGATATGGGTTTACGGCGTGAAGAATTCAGAACCGAGGATATCCGTATACTTGCTGAAATGATTGCCTCTTCGCAAAGACCTTTGATCATAGCCGGCGGAGGCGTAATTCGCTCCGGCGCAACAGGTTCTATTGCGAAGTTTGCGGAGGACAGGAGTATTCCCGTTGTTTCCACACTTATGGGCAGCGGTATCATGAATGAATCGCATCCGCTTTATTTCGGAATGGCCGGCAGTTACGGCTGTTCCGAAGCCAATTTTGCAGTACAGAACTGCGATCTGCTTATAGCGGTTGGCGTTCGTTTTTCGGATCGTTTGACGGGCAAAACCGAATTTTTTGCACCTAATGCTCAAATTGTCCATATTGATATTGATCGCTCTGAAATTGACAAAAATATAGACAGCGTGCACCACGTTGTAGGTGATGCTGCCGAAATCATTGATAGTCTTGCTGCTGTATGTTCCGTTCCCAATCTTGATTCTTCATGGATCAACGAAATTCGTGACATAAAGAGTAAATTTTCGGAACCCGGTGGTTTCCCGGTAGAGATTATCCAATGCGTTAACCGACTTTGCCCTGATGCAATAATTGCCACAGATGTTGGGCAGCACCAAATTTGGACTTGCCGCAATTTTGACTTTTCCAATCCCGGTCAGCTTATAACCAGCGGTGGTTATGGAGCTATGGGCTTTGGCCTCGGTGCTGCAATAGGAGCTAAGGCGGGCATGCACGATAAGATCGTCATACATATTACCGGCGACGGAAGTTTTGGTATGAACATGACTGAGCTTGCAACTGAAATACGAGAAAATCTTCCTGTAATCACGATTATTTTCAATAACTCAGCACTCGGTTTAGTGCGCCAGAATCAGAGACTTCATTATGGTAGACGCTATTCGCAAACAAACCTCACGGCTGCAGTTGATTATGCCACGCTTGCTTCGGCATTTGGCATCAGCTTTGCGCACGCAGAAAATATTGCTCAATTTGAAAATGCTCTGCAAATTTTGTTAGAAAATAAAAAGTGCGGTATTATCGAATGTGTAATAAACAAAGATGAATATATAAAACCCATGCTTGAAAAGGGGAGGCTTATATACTAATGCAAAATAAGAACGAAACGCAGACACAGACTCTGTCGGTACTTGTAGAAAACACCGCCGGTGTACTCTCGCAGGTAACGCGTCTGTTTACCCGTAAAGGATATAACATCGAAAGCCTTGCAGTAGGTGTAACCAATGACCCTAATGTTTCGCGTATCACCATCATATTGAAGGGTACCGATAAAATGACTACGCTGCTCGAAAGTCAGCTGGCCAAGCTTTTGCCCGTAATAAGCGTACGCCGTCTTACGGATACGGATGCTATTTACAGAGAGTTTTTCCTTATTAAGGTCAAAGCTGAAACCCGCGATGCACGAGACGAGATTATTCAAATTGCAAATATTTTCAGAGCCTCTATCGTTGACATGAGCAAGAATACGCTTATGCTTCAGATATCCGGTGATGCATCCAAAGCTGATGCTATAATGAAACTTCTTTCTGAGTTCGGAATTATGGAAATGGCCAGAACAGGTATGATAGCCCTTGAGCGTGGCGAGAACACCATTTATGACCTCAGTAAAAGCGGTGCCGAGTTTGAGAGCGGCAAAACACTTGGTTAAGCGGAGGCGATTAAATGGTTGGACGTTCTGACAATAAAGAGAATAAATCTTTTCTTCTATTTTTAATCCTTGCGGCTGTATTTGGTGGCCTGATGCTTCTTTGGGGCCAACATAATTCGGCACAGCAGGTATTTGAGATAGGATTTCTCAAGTACCGAGTAAACGAACAGTTGGCAAATGATACAAGTTATGTATTCAGCGAAGAAAATGCTGTTAAGTATAATGAGATGTTGCAACTTGCAGAAGAATGGACGCAAACAGCCGGTGGCGTGGATAAAACCTGCAGCAGCAACACCGTAACTAACCTTTATGGCGATTTCGCGGCAGAAGAACTTAAGTATACAGTGTATGATAACGGTAGTGACACAACTGTATTTTTGCTGCATGGTTATAATGAAACCCAGCTTGATGCAGCGATTTTCGCCCCTTATTGGTGGGATAAAGGCTATAACGTAATTATACCCAGCCTTGAACGGCCTAGAGGTGAAGGTGCATCTTTGGTCACCTTTGGCGTTTACGAACAGTACGATATTTACGACATTATCTGTGCAGAAAACCTTACCGAAAGCAAAGTTATTCTGCATGGACGCGGAACCGGCGCAGCAGCAGCATTGCTGATCAGTTCACGCGCAGATTACGATTGCGGAATTGATATGGTCGTTTCCGATTCCGTATATGCCACTCTTAATGGTTTGAAAATTGAGCAGCTTCACGCTCAGTTTAAATTGGGTGAGTTCCTTACCGGAACATTGCTTAGTAACATCATCGAAAAGCAGCTTGGTTTTGATATTACAACCATCGAGATAACCAAGGCTGCAGCAGCAAATGACGTTCCTAAGTTCTTTGTATGCGGTGGAGCCGATAACTTTATCAGTAAGAATGAGACCTACGCCGTTTACACAGAGGCCGCAGGAGCTAAAGCGCTTCTTACAGTTGAAGAAGGCGCAAACAGAATGGCATATACCGCCTCTTATTTCGGCAACGGAGAATATATAAGTCAGCTTGATAAATTTGTAGATGAAAACGTGAAATAAACTTTAAGGAGCATAAATATGAAGATCAAAATTACCGCAGACAGTACATGCGACCTTTCAAAAGAGCTTATCGAAAAATATAATATACGCACCATACCTCTCCACATTATCAATGCAGAGGATAAGGATTTTCGTGACGGTGTAGATATTTGCCCCAAGGATATTTTTGAGTACGTAGACACTACAGGAAATATCTGCCATACTGCAGCACTTAATATCGAAGAGTTGGAATCCGTATTCAAAGAAGAGCTGGCTGAAAATGATGCTGTTATTCATATCAGTATCAGCAGCGATTTCTCTGCATGCTATCAGAATGCCTGCATTGCAGCTGAGGTAGGCAATGTTTATGTTGTCGACTCCAGAAACCTTTCCACCGGTGGCGGTCTTATCGTACTTGCTGCTGCAGAAATGGCTCAGGCCGGTATGGAGCCTGCAGAAATTAAGGCTAAACTTGATGAAAAGACTTCCAAGGTAGAAGCAAGCTTTGTCATTGATACTCTGAAATATCTGCATAAGGGCGGCCGCTGCTCCGCTGTTGTTGCTCTTGGTGCAAACGTGCTTTCTCTCAAGCCCTGCATCGAAGTAAAAGACGGTAAGATGGGTGTTGGTAAGAAGTATCGCGGCAGCTTTGATAAGTCTATAAAGAACTATGTAAAAGATCGCCTCGTCGGTCGCGATGACATTGACTATTCCCGCGTTTTCATCACAAATTGTCTTTGTTCCGATGAAACTATTGCATCTGTTAGAGCGCTTGTTGAAGAGCTTGGACAGTTCGAAGAGATTCTTGAGACCGATGCAGGCTGCACCGTAAGCAATCATTGCGGCCCCAACTGCCTCGGCATTCTCTTCCTTAGAAAGTAATATGGCTATAGAAGTTTTAGCACCTGCAGGAGGAGAAGAGCAACTTATAGCCGCTGTAAGAGCGGGAGCCGATGCTGTATATCTCGGTACCGGTAGTTTCAATGCGCGCCGAAATGCCGCTAATTTCGACGCTGATGCTCTTAAGAAAGCCGTAAGCTACTGTCATGCTCGTGGAGTTAAAGTTCATGTAACCTGCAATACGCTGGTAACGGATAAGGAACTCCCACTCTTGTTTGAGGAAATAAAAAACATCGCCGCAAGCGGTGCTGATGCAGTTATTGTTCAGGATCTGGCCGTTGCAGCAATGTTCAGACAGTATTGTCCGGAAATGCCGCTGCACGCTTCAACGCAGATGACCATACACAATGCCGAAGGTGCGCTTATTGCTAAAGAACTTGGTTTTGAGCGCGCAGTGCTCGCCCGTGAAGTCAGCCTTGAGGAGATTCGTTCTATTCATGAGCGTGTTGATATAGAGCTTGAAGCATTCGTTCACGGCGCACTCTGTATGAGCGTATCAGGTCAATGCTATCTCTCTGCAATGCTTGGCGGAAGAAGCGGCAACCGCGGTCTCTGTGCGCAGCCCTGCAGACTTAATTTCGTTGCAAAGGGCAGGGAATATGCTCTGTCGCTCAAGGATCTTTCGGTTATCGAATATGTAAAAGCGCTTGAAGAAGCCGGGGTAAGCTCTCTTAAAATTGAAGGACGTATGAAGAGGCCTGAGTACGTTGCTGCGGCTACATCTGCCTGCCGTGCAGCAGTTGACGGCAAAAAGCCTGATATGGAGAGCTTGAAAGCTGTATTCTCAAGAAGCGGATTTACCGACGGATATCTTAAAGGAAAACGCACAGTTGATATGTTCGGTATCCGTACCAAGGATGACGTGCAGGCGTCTGCCGCAGTTCTTGGCGAACTCGCTTCAATCTATAGAAATGAACGTCAAAGCGTTCCTGTGGCTATCAATATTGAGATCAAAGAGAATGAACCAATAAAGTTGAACGTTACCGACAGCAAGTATTCCGTTGATCTTATTGGAGATATAGCTGAAAAGGCCAAGACAAAAGGCATTGATATTGATGGTGTCCGTAAAAGTCTTGAAAAGATGGGCGGGACACCGTTTTATCTCGCTTCACTAAACGGTACGATAGACGATTGTCTTTATGTTTCACCGTCAAAACTTAATGCACTGCGCAGAGATGCACTTGAGCAGCTTGTTAATTTGCGTTCTGCAATAATTCCCAAAGCAATAGCAGGGGAGTATGAGGCGGTTAAGTATGCAAGGAGAAATACAACTGCGGCTTTAAGACTCCGTTTTGAAACTGCAGAACAGATTTTCAGTGAAGCAGATGAGGCAGAATACATTTATCTGCCTTATTCTGAAATTAACGAAGATATTATTAAGCGCTTTGGCGCAAAACTAATAGCCGAATTGCCTCGGTATATACCTGAGGGAGAGGGCGAAAAAATTGCAGCTCGCCTTGACGAACTAAGAAAATTGGGGCTTGAACGTGGTTGCGCAGGAACTATAGGTGATATCGATATACTGCGCAGCGCCGGTCTTGAAATATTCGGCGGAGCAACATTAAACGCGCTTAATTCTTCTTGCGTAACTGAGTTTTCAAAATTGGGAGTTTGCGATATGACTCTGTCGTTTGAATCCTCAATGAAGAGCGTTCCGTATATAAATGGCAATTGTGTCGGACTTATTGCTTACGGATATTTGCCTCTCATGCTATTCAGAAGTTGCCCGATGGCAACGAAAAACGGCTGCAAAGGTTGTTCCGGACGAGAAAAAATAAAAGACCGCACAGATACGGAGTTTACCGTTCTTTGCGGCAACAAGAAATATTCCACGCTGCTCAACTCTTTACCTTTGTATATAGGAGATAAAGAGCTTAGCGGAATGGATTTCGCAACACTTTATTTCACCGTTGAAAACCGTGATCGCTGCCGTAAGGTATATCATATGTTCAACACCGGTGCAGAATTTGATGACAAAAGAACCAACGGTCTTTATTACAGAGAACTGCTGTAGGAGATAAATATGGAACTTGAATTGCTTTCGCCTGCTGGCGACCTCGAAAAACTAAAAACAGCGTTTTACTTTGGAGCCGATGCGGTTTACCTCGGTGGACCTTTTATGCATCTCCGTGCAACTCCTACTGAGTTCACCATGGAAAATCTTCAATCTGCTATTGAATTTGCTCATAGCCTTAACAAAAAGGTATACGTTACTGTTAACGCCTTTGCTCGCAATAATGATTTCGGACCTTTGCCCGAATATCTGCGTGAACTTCACAGAATCGGCGCTGACGGCATTATAGTGTCGGATCTTGGCGTTATCACTCTTGCGGCAGAAACTGTACCCGAGCTGCCTGTACACGTAAGCACCCAGGCCAGCTGCGTCAATTATGTTTCTGCAAATACCTATTATAAGTTGGGTGCAAAAAGAGTTGTACTCGGCAGAGAAATGAGCCTGGATGAAATCAAGGAGCTTCGCGATAAAACTCCTCCTGAGCTTGAACTGGAAGCCTTCGTCCACGGTGCTATGTGTATGGCATACTCCGGCCGATGCCTCATAAGTTCTGTCCTTGCAGGCCGCGATTCCAATCGAGGAGACTGCGCACAGCCCTGCCGTTGGCGTTATAATATCGTCGAAGAATCCCGCCCCAACGAGTATATGCCTGTATTTGAAGATGAACGCGGAACTACAATTATGAGCAGCCGCGACCTTAAAACCATAGAGTTTATCGACAAAATAATCGATGCCGGTATCACATCATTCAAAATCGAAGGCCGCATGAAGTCGCCATATTATGTTGCGACTATTACCAATGCATACCGTAAAGCACTTGACCACAGCGCGCCAATTGAGCTTCTTGAAGACGAAATTCTTGCCGCAAGCCATAGAGAATTCTCCACGGGTTTCTATTTCGGTAAGATAAAACATGAGCCTCCCGCACCTGATGGATATAAGCAGAACGCGCAATTCACCGCTGTTGTCCTCGAAAGCGACGGTGAAAAGGTACTGATCGAGCAGCGAAACAGATTCTTCCTCGGTGATACACTTGAGATTCTTTCTCCCAACAGCGCAGGCGAAAAGTTTGTAGTTGAACAGATGTGGGATACAGAAGGAAACAGCGTAGAGTCTGCACCGCACCCCCAGCAGAAACTATATATCAAGTGTGATAAGAAACTCGCGGCAGGTGATATACTTCGTAAAAGAATATAAGATATGGCAAAAGCGCCCGAAGCTATTTCGGGCGCTTAAATTTACCCCTAAAAACAACTACAGCCTCGAATCACTGATTCGAGGCTGTAATCATTGAGTTTATAAAGCAACAGAGATTTTAAAATAAGTAATTTATTACTTCTTGTTCTTTTCTGCGTTGAAACGATCAATAAGAACGTTATCAGCTTCCATACCGGCAGCAACACGGAGCTTGTTGTCGTACTTTGCAATGCCCAGGGGGTTGAACAGGCTGATGCAAACGATAGCAACAACAGCCATGATAGCAACGAACAGGAATGCAGCAGAATAGGTGAACTTAGCAGCAATAGAAGCTACCAGGAAGGGGAATACAGCGCCGATAACGGTGCCGATCGGGGGAGAACCGGAATATACGGAGGGGAAGTCCTCTGCTCTCCAGTAACGAACGATAGCGGAGAGACCGAAGTTGGAGGATGCGCCCATGAAGAGACCCAGACCCCAGCAAGCAGCAACAGCGCAAACTGCGCTATCGAGCATACCGAGAATACCGGAGATCAGCATGATGATACCGGTGATAAGAACAGCCTTCTTGGTGCCGAACTTGGTGTCGATAACACCGAGCAGCCAGCTGCCGAAGCAAGCGAAGATGGAGAGACCGAACAGAACGGTGTTAACACCGGTGCTGGTCAGGATGAAGCCGGGGATAGCCAGAACATCGAGCTTCTCGCCGTAGCCGTTGAGAACGGGGATGATCTGAACCATGAATGCCATTGCGCAGGAAAGCAGCAGGGAGTTGGGGATAGACATAAGCCACCAGTCCTTGCAGCCCCAGATCTTGGAGCGCTTCCAAACGGACTTCTGACGTGCCTCAACCTCAGCGATCATCATCTGCTGAGCCATTTCTGCGGTAAAGCTCTTATCGTTATCACGGAATTCGCCAACCTGCTCGGGGAAGTCCTTAAGGAAGATGGCGCAAACCAGGATAGAGATCAGAGCAGCAATCCAATAGGGGGAGAAGGCAGAAATGTTAGCGCGAACAACTGCCTTAGCAACATCACCGTGGAAGATAGCCATGTTAGCACCGAACTTAGAATAGAAGTGGGTGAAGAACAGGGACAGGCAGATACCGGTGATGATGGGGAATGCCATGGTAACAATACCCATAACGGTACCCTTACGACGGGGGAACCAGTTACCGATCAGCATGGTTGCGAAGAAGCAGCCCCAGAGCTGAGTGGTAATCAGTACGCATACGAAGAAGGTACACCACAGGATACGGTTGGTGGGGGGAACGAGGCAGATAAGAGCGCAGAATACGAGGGAGATGCAGCCGATGATAAGGCCGACTCTCTTAACGCTCTTGATCTTGTTGATGCGGGGAGCTACGATGAAGTAGGTAATAACGTAGCCAACAAGGCTACCGATAAGGCTCATGAGGGTAGTAACGGTGGTACCACCATAGTACTCACTCATGACGTTCTGGGGGAAGTTGGTGAATGCACAATAACCGCAGTATGCGAGGAACTGGTAAACCAGAAGCAGGGTACCGCGGCGGCCGAAGCCGATACTCTTATTAGGCATAAACTCTCTCCTTTTCTTTCTTTGATTTTGGTCTGCTGCTTTATTATAGGTCAACTGTTAAGTTGTACTATACAAATGTTAAAAATCCACCATAACCCCGGTGTCGGGCAATAAATAACGGCGGAATACATACAACTCCACCGCAATAATTGGTCAGAAAACTGCAGAAATTCGGTAAATTATGTAAATAATAGCTAAATATGACCACAATCGCCAATTAACACACTATATATATACAACATTTCTGCCTAAATCGCCAATATATTTATGGTGATGTGCTCATAACCGAATAGTTATGAAGCTTTAATAACAGTACTGATTTTAATCAATAATGCGGCGGAAACCTTCAGGAAACCGCCGCATTACAATAATATGTTACACGGCTTGTTAATAACGATTAAAGACCGAGCTCTGTTCTGCGGATGAGGTCATCCTGAGCGGACTTAAATACCTCAACGAAGTAAGCAGAGAAACCTGCTATACGTACAACCAGGTCACGATAATTTTCAGGATGAGCCTGAGCATCGCGCATGGTTTCAGTAGATATGATATTCATCTGCATTTCCATGCCCTGCATGTCGAAGAAATAAGTCTTGAGAAGAGAAATCAGCTTATCAAGACCTTCTTCACTGCTTACAGCAGAAGGATGGAACTTCATGTTCAGCAAAAGACCATTGGAATACTTGGTGTGGTCAAAGCAGGTTACGGAATTGAGTATTGCGGTAGGTCCGCTGGTATCAAATCCCTGAACGGCAGAAATACCGTCAGAGAGAGGCTCACCGCTGCGGCGACCGTCGGGAGTAGCACCGGTCATTTTGCCGTAAACAACGTTCATAGTTACGGGGTACATACCGGGAGCGTAGTGACCACGGCGAGAGGTGTGAGTAACAACGTAATCTGCATATCCGTCAGCAACGAACTGAGCGAATCTGTCGATTTCGGGATCGCCGTTGCCATAGTGGGGCAGCGCACCCTGAATATACTGACGAAGTTCGTCATAACCTTCCCAGTTGTTAATGATGGCATCGTACAGCTCTCTGGTAGTGCACTTCTTGCGCTTGAAGCACAGCTCGTTAATAACGTTGAAGGATTCTGCTACGTTACCAAGACCGATACCGGACATACCGGTGGAGTTGTACTTGGAACCGCCCTGCATTACGTCACGGCCGGACTCCATGCAGCCTTCCATTGAAACAGAAACTACAGGCTGGCGCATTTCATAGAAAGCTACGCTCTCGTGAATGTTTACCATATTGGCGTACCAGCTTACCCAGTATTCCATCATGGTCTGATATGCAGCCATGACTTCCTCAATGCTGTTCATTTCATAGAGGTAGCCGGTCTTGGGGCCGAACTGAGTTTCAAGGTCAACGTTGGGATCGGTGCCCTGACGGAAAGACTTACCGTTATTAAGAGCAAGCAGGAGAATGTTTACGAAGTTGGTATAGGAGCTGATGCCGAGACCGCCGCAGGCAGGCCATTCCTTGCCGCCGATAGAGGGCTCAACGCAACCGATAAGACAGTAGTCCCATACGTCTTCTTCGCTAATACCTCTCTTGAGCAGTGCGGGGATAATGGCATCGTCGCTCTCGAAGGTTGGCACACCACCGTTGATGCGGTTAACGGCAAGAGCGCATTCCCAAAGCTTCTTGGGCATTTCTCTATGTACTCTAAGGCTGAGAACGGGGGTATGAAGCTTCATGCGGCCGATTGCTTCAAGCACCATGTAGGTTACAATATTGGTGGCATCGCTGCCATCCTTATCGATACCGCCGATAGTGATCATCTGGCCGGAAGTATATCCGGGAGAAGAATAAGCAGTACGTGCGCCCCAAACCTTGTTGCACTCGGCAACCTTGAGGAAGTACATATCAATAAGCTCTTGTGCTTCAGCTTCGGTAATAACACCTGCAGCGATATCGCGCTCAGCATACTTGCCGACAAACTGGTCGAAACGACCTACGGAGCAGCCGTGCATATTTGCATCCATCAGTACGCACATCTGATAGAACCATACAGTCTGGATCGCATCGCGGAAGTTACGTGCGGGCTTTTCGATGACCCAACTCATGGTATCGGCGATCTGCTCAAGCTCTGCCTTACGGGTAGGATCAGTGCACTCAGCAGCAAGGCGAGCAGCTTCTGCAGAGTAACGCTTTGCGAAGTTAATCATAGCGCCGCAGACAATTGCGGAACCTCTGTAGAAATTATATTTATCTGCACCGCCGGGCATGCCTTTATCTTCAAGTTCCTGCATTTTAGCTTCAGCCTCTGCCTTAACTGCGCCAAGACCTACATCAATAACTTTTCTGTAGTTGGGTGCAAAGTGGCCAATGGGCTGAGGACAGAGATCACCGGGCATGAAGTTAACTACGCAGTTTCTGTACATGCGTGCATAGTTCTCGGGAATATAGTGATCGGCCATATCACCGAGAGATTCACCGTCCCAGAAAGATGCGGTTGCAAGAAGATATTCGCGGTCTTCTGCGGTATACTGATAGGGGTCACTATCGCGCTTGGGAAGCAAATCGGCCTCAAGCTCGGGAATAAGCCAGTTAAGACCATATTCGGGATAGAGCGCAGATGCCTTAAAGGTTTCGGTATAAGTACCTACTATGAGTTCGTCATTACGAATCCAAATAGGCAGGTTTTCGCAGAGGTTAGCGAAGTTAAGTGCACGCTTAAGGTTGCCGCGCAGACTTCTGTGAGTTTTATAAAAATCGGTTACGAGTCTGTAGCGCCAGGTATCAATGAAAGGGGTAGTTGTTCGGTACATTTCTCTGACGCGCTGAACGCGGTCAGTCATAGGGGCAAATTCATACATAGTCTTTTTCTCCTAAGTTATATTTGTAAGAGTTATGCTTTTATATCTTATCAGAAAAGAGCCTTTTCCATTTCGACAATAGTATCCTCAAATACCTTCATAGCGCTGCATACAGTTTCAGGCTTTGTAAGGTCAACACCTGCGATTTTCAGCTCTTCAAGAGGATAATCGCTGCCGCCGGTACCAAGGAACTTGAGATAATCTGCGGGATCGCCGCCTTCAGCGATTCTGCCGGCAATGGCAACTGCGCTGGAGAAACCGGTTGCATACTGATATACGTAGAACGCATTATAGAAGTGGGGAATACGTGCCCACTCGACATCCATAATTTCGTTGTTCTCGGCACCGGCGTAATAAAGTCCGTTGAGTTCACGGTACAGAGCAGAGAGACTCTGCGCAGTAAGAGGCTGACCATTCTGATACATCTCGTGAGCCTTGCGTTCGAATTCAGCAAACAGAGTCTGGCGGAATACAGTAGTGCGGAAGCTCTCCAGGAGATGATTGAGTATATAAGCTCTGCGCTTGGGATCGGTCTCAGTCTTGAGGAGATACTTGGTAAGGAGTACTTCGTTTACGGTAGAAGCAACCTCTGCAACGAGAATCTTATAGTCGCTGTTGACGTATTCGTTGTTCTCTGCGGAAAGATAAGAATGCATTGCATGGCCCAGCTCATGAGCGAGAGTAAATGCATCATCGAGAGTATTGGTGAAGTTAAGAAGAACATAGGGGTGAACACCGTAAACACCGCATGCAAATGCACCTGTGGTTTTGCCCTTGTTTTCATATACGTCAATCCAGCCCTCGTTATATGCCTTATCGAGAAGCTTCTGGTAATCTTCGCCCAGAGGCTCAAGTGCCTTCTTTACAAGAGTCTTTGCATCATCATATTCCATCTTGCTTTCAGCATTTTCTACGATGGGGCAATAAAGGTCGTAAAGATTGAGGGTATCAAGTTTAAGCGCCTTTTTGCGGAGTTCAAGATAACGGCTCATAAGGGGAAGTGCATCGTGAACAGCGCTGATCAGGCTGTCATATACGCTGATCGGCACGTTGCTGGAGAAAAGTGCAGCTTCGCAGGCGCTGGGATAGTTGCGAACGTTTGCAAAGTAGCAA
>JAFYLI010000084.1 GCA_017537165.1 Oscillospiraceae bacterium
AAAAAACTGGAGGAATTAAAATTCCTCCAGTTTTTGCTTTTTGGTTTGATAATTACAGCTTGGTTACCCAAAGACCATGGAGATTGCAGTATGCATATACTGCAAGAGCCTTGTCATCCTTGAGAACGAAAACTGCTTTGGGTTCCTGGCCGGGCTTAAGAGCCTTGCGCTGGCCACCGTTCTCGGTGAGCATGTAAACCCACTCAATGAAATGCTCGGGAATCATAGGATGAGCGGCAGAACCGATATCTACGGTGACGGTATCGCCGTCAACAGCAACTACGGGAACGTGTTTTTCCTGGCTTGCATCGGTGCTGTTGGCGATAAGTTCCTCCATGGGTTCACCGCAGCAAACAATAGGAACACCTGCGTTGTTTACCATGCCGATGATATTACCGCAATGCTTGCAAATATAGAACTTGTTTTCCATTTTAAAGGCTCCTGCTTTATTAGTAATTTTCTGCGCGAACTTCGAAGTAGCTCTGAGAGTACTTGCAGACGGGACAGACCTCAGGTGCCTTGGTGCCAACTACGAGATGACCGCAAATGCGGCATTCCCACATGACCTGCTCGCCCTTTTCGAATACCTTCTGCATCTCAACGTTGTGGAGAAGCTTGCGATAGCGTTCCTCGTGAGACTTTTCGATAGCGCCGACCATGCGGAAACGCTCAGCGAGGTCATGGAAACCTTCTTCTTCGGCATCCTTGGCCATGCGATCGTACATATCGGTCCACTCGTAGTTCTCGCCCTCGGCAGCAGCCAGCAGATTTTCGGCAGTGGTGCCGATGTGGCCCAGCTCCTGGAACCATACGCGGGCGTGCTCCTGCTCGTTGCGAGCGGTAGAAAGGAAAATTTCGGCGAGCTGATCGTAGCCTTCTCTCATAGCTACAGCAGCAAAGTAAGTGTACTTGTTGCGAGCCTGACTTTCGCCTGCAAAGGCCTCCATCAGATTCTTTTCGGTTTTGGTACCTGCATAGGGATTTGCGGAAGCAGCGGCTTCCTCAACCTTTTCAAAGACGGATGCGGGCTGCTTGCAGATGGGACACTTGAAGTCATCTGCTATGGCACCCTCATGAACATATCCGCAAATTGTGCAACGCCATTTTTCCATTTAAAAATCCTCCTTGAGAATCAAATTATTGTATCTTTATAATACCACAATGCAGCAAAAATACAATCGATTTAGATATTAAATTTTGCGCGGAGATCTGCCAAAAGTCCGCGGCAGCCCTCGTCAATGTCGCGATATGCGCGTTCAAAATCTCCTGTATACCACGGGTCGGATACCTCTCCGGGGCGGGAAGTGTAATCCATAAGCATTTTTAGCTTACCTTCACTGTCTCCGCCAAACTCTCTGTTCATATTTCTCATGTTGGCATTGTCCATACCGATAAGCAGGTCGTACTTGGCGTAGTCGGCAGCAGTGATGCGGCGCGCAGTTTTGCCATCGCTGCCGATACCGTGTTCTGCGAGCTTTCGGCGTGCAGGAGGGTAGACGGGATTGCCCAGCTCCTCAGAACTGGTTGCAGCAGAAGCTATGTCAAACTTGTCTGCGATCCCTGCCTCATTAACCAGCTTCTTCATTATAAATTCTGCCATAGGACTGCGGCAAATATTGCCGTGGCAAATAAAAAGGACTTTTATCATATATTCAAGACCTCGCTTTCATAATTTCATTATATCATGAATTGTACTGGGAGTAAACTTTGCGTGTCTTTGTTTAGCAAGAGAAAAATAAAAACACATCTGCCTGCAATAATGCAGACGGATGTGTTTTATTTGGTGAAAGGGGAGTCTTTATCGGGGCTTGAAGAATGCCACGGCTACTGCGCCGGGGCCTGCATGTGTACCGATGACGCTGCCGATAGTTGTGTAACGTACTTCGTCAATGCCGCTTTCCCATATGTGCTTGCTGTCCTCGATGTACTTAAGCAGAAGAACGTCGGACAAACCGGTGTATCCCAGCAGAACGGGTTTGGAGAAATCTACTCCGCCTGCCTTTTCAATCTCCTGAACCAGCAGGTTGTTGCCTTGTTTAGAGCCACGGGCTTTGCCGAGTATTTTGATGTCGCCGTTGATGAGGGAGAGAACCGGCTTGATGCTCAAAAGCGTACCTGCGAATGCAACGGTTTTAGATATGCGGCCGCCCATCTTCAAGTAGTCAAGGGTATCAACCAATGCTACGACTACTATTTTCTTCTTTTCTTCTTCAAGTTTGGCTGCGATTTCAGGAGCGCTCATGCCCGCATCAAGATACTGCAGGGCCAGCTCAACCAAGATACCTCCGCCTATAGCGGTGGTGCCACTGTCAACGATGTAGATGTTTTCATAGTCTGCGGCAGCGATTACCGCGCTTTGGTATGTTCCGGACAGTTCGGAGGAGAGGGTTATAACTACAACGGATTCGCCGGCCTGCTTTGCAGCTTCGTACTGAGCAGCAAATGCTGCGGGTGTCGCCTGGCTGGTGGAAGGCAGCACATCGGTTTCTATAAGTTTTTCGTAAAAAGTTTTATGGTCGATTGTAATACCGTCAACATATTCGGCTTCGCCGAAGTGGACAGTCAAGGGAACTACGTGCACACGTTCCTTGAACTGGGGGAGTAGATCTGCAGTGGAGTCTACAATGATTCTTGTTTTCATAAATCGGTAACCTTTCGTTATTATCTAAGGAAGAAATGCAGCAGCTTGCTGTTTATGTTTCTTTTATAAGGCTGATATCGCATCGGGAGATCCAGCCAGGTTTTCTTGTCAAGAATGGACTTGGTGTGGCTGAAAGTATCGAAGCCGACCTTGCCGTGGTAAGCACCCATGCCGCTCTCGCCGACACCACCGAATCCCAGGTTGGACGTTGCTAGGTGTATAACAACGTCGTTTACGCAGCCGCCGCCATAACGACAGCGCTGAGTGACGTTGCGAATCGTGTTTTTGTTTTCGGAGAAAATATAGAGGGCCAGAGGCTTGGGCTTGTCGCCAAGCAAAGCATAAACCTCATCTATGTTGCGATAGGTAAGTATGGGAAGTACGGGACCGAAAATCTCTTCCTGCATTACGGTGTCATCCCAAGTTACATTGTCCATGATAGTGGGCTCTATTTGCAGTGTTTCGGAATTGGATTTGCCGCCGACAACGGTTTTTGCGTGGTCGATCAATCCGCATACTCGGTCAAAGTGCTTGCGATTTACGATGCGTCCGTAATCCGGGTTATCAAGAGGGGAAGCACCGTACTGCTTATGCAGCTGCGCGCGAAGTTCGGAAATCAATGCGTCCTTTACGTCTGCGTGGCAGAGGATATAGTCGGGGGCAACGCAGGTTTGACCGCAATTAAGGAACTTGCCGAATACGATTCTCTTGGCTGCCAAGGGAATTTTTGCGGTGTTGTCTACAATGCAAGGACTTTTGCCGCCTAATTCCAGTACGGCAGGCGTGAGATGCTCGGCGGTATGACGCAGCACTTCCTTGCCGACATTCTGCGAACCGGTGAAAAAGACAAGGTCGAACTTGTGATTCAGCAGTTCTGCGTTTTCCTTTCTGCCTCCGGTAATTACGGCAATGTACTTGGGATCGAAGCACTCAGCGATAATTTTTTCGATTATGTTTGAGGTGGCAGGGGAGTAGGCGCTGGGCTTGATAATAGCGGTATTGCCTGCCGCTATAGCATTTGCAAGCGGGTCTAACGTCAGCAGGAAGGGGTAGTTCCAGGGACTCATAATAAGTACGTTGCCGTAAGGGCAGGGCTTTTGGTAACTGCGGGATGCAAACTGAGTCATCGGAGTAGGAACGGTTTTCTCTTTTGCATAGCGTTTAACGTGCTTTATCATGTAGCTGATTTCACTGCGGACAAGGCCTGTTTCGCACATGAATCCCTCGAAATCACTTTTACCTAAATCAGCGGTTAATGCGTCACCGATTTCTTTTTCGTATTTATTTACGGTTGCAAGAAGCTTTTTCAGCATGTCGATGCGGAAACTGACGGGCAGGGTGGCGCCGCTTTGAAAATAGGCGCGCTGCTTTTGCAGGATGTCATTGATATTCATAATTAACTCCAATCTGCGACGGTATAGTAGAATTGCTCGAGTTCTTTGGCGTTCATCAGTTTAGGAACTGGATATAAAGGGTTGGCCTCATGGGCTGCATGCTTGGCCATGGAGGGAATATCTTCTTTTTTGATACCCGAAAGCTTTGCGGGGATTCCCATGCGTTCGTTAAGTTCTCGTATTGCGGAGATAAACTTGAGAGCACCGCTCATAGGAGTATTATCTTCTGTAGCGATACCTGCAGCGATTGCCAGTTCATGCAGTTTTTTGTAAACACACTGACCATAGCTTTCCAAAACGTAAGGCATAAGGACAGAATTTGCAAGACCGTGGGGGATATTGTACTGACCACCCAAAGAGTGCGCAACTGAGTGGATATATCCTACATAGGATTTGGAAAAGGAAATTCCTGCGATATATGAGGCGCGAAGCATGTTGGCTCTTGCGTTGTGGTCGTGCCCATTGTTATACGCATTCTCAATATTTTCGAACACCAGCTTCACGGTCTTCTTGGCCAGTGCCCTGGTTTCCTTGGTTGTTGATTGGCCTATATATGCTTCCACTGCGTGAGTTAATGCGTCCATGCCGGTAGTTGCAGTAAGGTGGGGAGGAAGTGTGTATGTTACTGACGGATCATGCACTGCGTATGTGGGGATGAACGTGAAGTTATTCATGGTGTATTTGTAATGTGTGTCCTGATCGGTAATAACCGCGGTAACGGTTACCTCGCTGCCGGTGCCGGCTGTGGTGGGAATAGCTGCAAGGGGAGGCAGCTTGCGCCAAACCTTGAGGGGGCCTGCCATTTGATTCAAAGTCTTTTTGGGGTATACAATTCTTGCGCCTACGGCTTTTGCGCAGTCAATAGCGGAGCCGCCGCCAAAAGCGATCAGACCTTGGCAGTTTTCGGATTGATATAGCTTCAAAGCATCCTCGACGTTTTGGACTATGGGGTTAGGTCTTACCTTGTCAAAGACTGCGTAGCTGATGCCTGCTGTGTGCAAATTTTCTTCCAGTGTTTTCGTAGCGCCGGAGCTCTTGAGAAAATCATCTGTTACCAGCAGTACGGAGTTTATTTTATCCTTGCTTAACTTGCATGCCAATTCCTCTGTGGTGCTGAAAAGCTTCGGCTCACGGTAAGGGAGAATCGGTATCGCAATGCGGAACGAAAACTGTACGAGTCTGCAAAAAAGTTTGTTTAAAAAATTCATTGGTTGGGGAGTCCTTCCTTGCTGAGTTTTTGCAAATTTACAGTGATTTGTTCCAAAGCTTTGTAAAATGTTTCTCGCTCATCTGCGGACAAACCGCTGCCTGCCAGTTCGACTGCAAGCGCTGCACGTTCGCGGACGTGCTCAGCAGCTTTGCGACCCACGTCTGTGAGCATCAGTTTGGCTCTGTACATATTAGTTCCTGTCGCGACCTTCTTTACAAGGCCTTTGTTTTCCATGATAGCGACCATGCGGGATACATCGGCTTTGTTTTTGCCGCATAATTCGCCTAACTGCGCAGCGGTAATGCCATCTTGATCGGCATTATAAAGAGCATTGAGATATACAGCGTGAGCGCTGTTTAATTCATATTTTGCCATTTCTTCGGCTGCAAGCTTGTGCCAGCAGCGGTCAATTTCGGAAATCGAGAAAGAAAACTTCGAAAAACGGTTTAACATAAAATACCTCCAAACATGAAGATGTTGAGGTGTCAACATCTGAATTATATTCGCAACTTGTTGAAATGTCAACATCTTTTTGCGCTGTACGTGGGGTGGAATGGTTTTGGGCAAATAAAAAACCTCGTATTCCGATCAACGGATACGAGGTTTTGTGTATATACGGACGTAATAATCAAAGCATTTCTTCGGCGTAAATTGCTCTTACACCGCCAATGAACTTGGGACGGGTGCGAGCGGCAATGACCATAGCTTCGCCAATGCGATTGTTTTCCAAACGTACGGGTACAGCAACTTTTTTGAGGTGCATACCGATCAGCGTGAAACCAATATCAATGCCGGCATCTGCTCTGATTTCTTCAACGGCAACGGGATGCTCAAAAGCGGAGTAAGCGGCGGTTGCCAAGGAACCGCCTGCCTTGGGTTGAGGCACTACGTTTACGATCTCGGTATAGGGAACGGCTGCGCGCTCGGCGATAATAGCGCGGTTTAAGTGTTCGCAGCACTGGATGGCAAGGTGGAATCCGTGCTCTTTGGCGCAATCGTGCAAAGCGGAAAAAATTTGTCCTGCCGTATCGGGACTGGAGTTAGTTCCGATTTTTGAGCCGAGAACCTCGCTGGTGGAACAGCCGATAACGACGATATTGCCACTTTTTACTCCTGCTTTCTCGACCAATTCCTCGATTACGGCCTTGGTTTGCTGATATATCTGATCCATTGAGTTATCCTCCCGTAATGAAGAAACGTTAAAACGCAGCCAAATATTTTCTAAGTGCATCGAAGCTGCCATGAGGATATTCGGATATATCCGCGTCAGCTTTATTGATGATGCAATCCGTGAGCAGGAATACCTGCATGCCCAGCTGCTTGGCAACCATGTCTTCGCCAACGTCATTGCCAACCATAAGACACTCTGCGGGCTGTACCTGCAACCGATCCAAAATAGCCTGATAATACTTGAGATTAGGTTTGCAGTAGGACGAATTTTCGTATGTCGTATACAGTTCGAAATCGTCGTGGTTGAGGCCCGTCCAGCTGATTCGCCACTGGGTAGCGCGAGCGGGGAATATGGGGTTGGTTGCTAAAATGACGCGAAAGCCGCGTTCTTTTAAATCGTGTATTATTTCTGCTGCTGCGGGATTGTATCCGCAGACACTTTTGATCTTATCAAATTCCTCTTCGTAAAATTCATCGAAGAACCGCTTGTCCTGCACGATGCGCTCACCGTAGACGGAAACGGCATATTCCCAAAATACTTCTTCGTTGGTTTTGGCTCCGTCGTTTTTTACCATTGCTGCAGTGCCGCGCCATATCATATCTACCAGCTGCTTGGGGTCGTAGCCGTGTGGAGCTACCTTGCCTGCGATTCTGGTGAAATAGTCTTTTACGAAAACGTCCTGATCCATCGGCAGTAAAGTTCCGTCCAAATCAAACAGAACGGTTGTAATCGGCATGATTGTGTTCTCCTCTCGATTTTCATATTGGATAATTGTACACTGCAGTTGATTTTTTCGCAAGAGTTTTAGCATACGCTGCGTATAAAATGAGCGCGCGTACTAACTTGATTTGCACCTGACGGTGGGGTATAATCACCTTGAAATATCAAGCGTAACTTTGGAAAGAGATTGTATCATGGAATTTAACGAAAAATTGCAGGAATTGAGAAAGCATAAGGGATTGACGCAAGAGGAACTTGCTCAAAAGCTCTTCGTTTCAAGGACTGCCATATCAAAGTGGGAGTCGGGTAGGGGATACCCTAATATAGATTCCCTTAAAGCATTGGCGAAATTCTTTTCGATTACTGTTGATGAACTGCTGTCCGGTGACGAACTTCTGAGTATAGCGGAAGAAGAAGGTGCGCAAAAGGAAAAGCATTTTCGGGATCTTGCCTTTGGCCTTATTGACTGCAGTGCGATTATGTTTCTTTTTTTGCCGTTCTTTGGACAAAAGACAGAAGCCGGAATATCAGCTGTGTCTTTGCTGAAGCTGACAGATATTGCACCGTATCTAAAAGTTTTATATTTCGCAGTGATCGCAGCCATCGTAGCGGCGGGCATTTTGTCTGTTGCATTACAAAACTGCGAACAACAGTTTTGGGTGAAATATAATAATAAGCTGTCTTTACTGCTAAATGCAGCGGGAGTACTTCTCTTTATAGTTAGCATGAAGCCCTATGCAGCTGCAATGCTGTTCATTTTTCTTGTTATAAAGGGATTAATGCTGATAAAATGGCACTGACACGAAGCGTATCATAAGCGTTACGGAGGGTTTCTTGTGCCAGACTCTACCTTTCTGTAAAGTGTATGCGAACGAAAGTTTAATGCACGTAAGGGAAGGTATCAAATGAAAAAAGGAACAAAGAGAGAAATTCTTGCAGCGGCAGGTTTTATTGCTGCATTTGCGGTGTGGACGGCAGCGGTGCGGTTCGTTGATGTACGTGCGATTGGCCCGCAGGGCTCGCTCGTTGGTTTTGCGACCATGAATGCGTTTGTTCACAAACTGACGGGAGTGCATATGAGCCTATATACAATCACGGATTGGTTGGGATTGGTGCCGTTGGGAGTTGCACTGGCTTTTGCAATAATGGGTCTTTGTCAGCGGTGCAGAAGAAAGCATATCCTTAAAGTTGATTACAGTATTCTTGCGCTGGGTGTATACTATATCGTTGTAATGGCGGTTTATATACTCTTTGAAATAGTTGAGATAAATTACAGACCGATACTTATTAACGGATATCTTGAAGCATCCTATCCCTCATCTACAACTATGCTCGTTATGTGTGTGATGCCGACTGCGATCATGCAGCTGAATTGGCGAATCAAAAATTCAATAGTCAGAAAATGTGTTGCGGCAGTAATAGTGGTCTTTATTGCATTTATGGTTATAGGCAGATTGCTGTCGGGAGTGCATTGGTTCAGCGATATTGTTGGTGGAGCGTTGCTAAGCATCGGACTTGTGATGATGTATCGAGCTGTAAGTGGCCTTAGAATGAAATGAAAATTAGAGCAGCCGTCTCCGATGGGGAGACGGCTGTTTTCGTTGTGTCAGTGAATGGGTGAAAACTTGAATGAACGGTGATTTTGTGATATAATACTATTATAAATATATAAATTGTGTATGGAGGTGTCCGGGCTTGAGAGCGCGAATAATCAAAATTGCAGTAGTTGTCGCAATAGCATTGATTTTGCTGTGGCGATTCTGGCCGCACCCGATTTTTAAATGGTTGCCTGATGATATAGATAGTGCGTCTAAAGCCGTGGCTAATGTGTCGATCAGCGATATTAAAAACGGCAAATCCAGGATTGATACATACACAATGAATGAGGTAAATCAAGATCAGCTTAAAGAAATTCTGGGAATCTTGGATACTTCCAAGTATCGCAGGGATTGGCGTAATCTGGTGCCTTGGGGTTTGAGTAGTGTGCACAGCGGTAAAAAGTACGATGGACGCTCGGTGCAAATCTATATATTTTTTCCTGTAGGAGATGCTGAATATGGCGAATACGTAGCTATCACCTATAAGGGCAAAGATGGAATCATACTTTACGGCAAAGGTATAGCGGGAATGAGAGTTTACCATCCCACAAACCCTGAAACCATAGATTATTTGGTGGGATATCTGCAAGCTAACGGAGTTTTGCAGTAAACATAAAGCTGTATTTGATAGGGAAGTGGTATAACCTTTATTGAGGCATAAACAAAAAGGTTAACTAAAAGGTTATAAACACATGCCCGTAAATGTATTGGCGATTCGGGCAGAAATGTAGTATAAATAGAATGTAAAATTGTGAAAAGTGTTTATATTGGCGAAAGAGCGGCAATCGCTGTATAAAAAGCGTGAATTTGCCGATTTTGCGCGTACTTTGAACAAGCCGAATTTATCGGATGCGTGCTTATATACATAAATAAGCCGTTATCGATTGAGGGTATATAAAACAAAAGAAAAGAAAGGATGTTGCAACATGATTAAGCGCAGCTACAAGGACCTGGAGCCTTATTTCCCTCCCGGCCATTTCGGCGTAACCTGCAAGCGTTACCACGGTAAGGACGAGACCAATGCAGAGAAGTTCTGGATCGGTATCTCTGAGTTCGAGCCCGGCGGAGGCGCAGATTGGGCTTATGACGATAACCCCCTGGAGAAGGTTTATTTCGTTCTCGAAGGCGAAATGACCATCACCGATAAGGATGGCAACAAGTATGTTGTTGGCCCCATGGAATCCATCAGCTTTCCTCCCAACGAGGGCCGCGGCCTGAAGAACGAGAGCGATAAGCCCGCTAAGATGCTCGTTATCATCAATTATCCCGAAGCTTAAGCATTATTCTTTATATGGAGGTTCAGCATCATGGTTAATGTTGAAAAAAGTTTTGTAAATAATATGTTTTCCGTTGAGGGTAAGGTAGCCCTCGTTACCGGTGCTACCGGTGCTCTTGGCTGCGTTCTCGCCAAGGCATACGGCTATGCAGGCGCAAAGGTCTTCATGACCGGCCGTAACGCAAACAAGCTCCAGGCTCTTCAGGATGAGTTCACCGCTGAGGGTATCGATTGCGCATACGCAACCGCAGACCCTGCAAACGTAGAAGAGTTTGACGCTGTTGTTAAGGCTTGCGTTGCAAAGTACGGTGAGATCAATATTCTTGCTGTTTGCCACGGCTACAATAAGCCCGCTAACATTCTCGACCAGTCTGTTGAAGATTGGCAGTACATCATGGACGCCGACTGCAAGAGCGTTTACGTAGTTTGCAAGGCTGTTGCTCACCAGATGGTAGAGCAGGGTAAGGGCGGCAAGATGGTCGTTGTTACCTCTCAGCGTTCCAAGCGCGGTATGGCCGGCTACACCGGTTATTGCACCTCCAAGGGCGGCGCTGACCTTATGGTCAACTCCCTCGCTTGTGACCTTACCGCAAAGTACGGCATCAACGTCAACTCCATCTGCCCCACTGTATTCCGCAGCGAGCTGACCGAGTGGATGTTCGATCCCGAATCTGCAGTTTATAAGAACTTCCTGGCACGTGAGCCCATCGGCCGTCTGGCTGAGCCCTCCGACTTTGTCGGTTACGCTCTGTTCCTCTCTTCCGAAGCTTCTGCTTTCATCACCGGCGCAAACTGCGACTGCTCCGGCGGTTATCTGGTAGTTTAATCGGGTAGGGAAGGCGTAAACATGGAAATCAAAAATATACTTATTGCCGGCGGCGGTATGATGGGCAAGAATATTGCCTTCGTATTCGCTTCCAATCCGGCATATAAAATCACCGTTTATGACCTTTATGAAACTGATGTCCACGGCGGTATCCGCTCCAACTGCGCTTCTCTGAAGCTGGCAGAGGGTGAACTGGATGCTCGTCTGTCCAGAATATCCTTCACCACTGACCTTGACAGTGACCTTGTAAAGGCTGCTGACTTTGTAATCGAGGCTGTTTTTGAGGATATGGACGTTAAGCGCCAGACTTTTGCAAAGCTGGAAGAGCGCTGCCGTCCCGATACCATTTTCTGCACTAACACTTCCGTTATGAGCCCCAGCGAAATCAGCCGCGATCTCAAGTATCATGAGCGTTTCGTAGGTACTCATTTCTGGAATCCCGGTCACCTCATTCCTCTGGTTGAGGTCGTAAAGTCCGATGCCACCAGCGATGAGACCGCCAACACTGTTATGGAGGTTCTCGCAGCTGTAGGTAAGGAGCCTGTTCTGTGCAAGAAGGACGTTCCCGGTTTTATTGCCAACCGTATGCAGCATGCTCTGTGGCGTGAGGCAATTTCTATCGTTGAAAACGGCATTGCCGATGCAGAGACCGTTGATAAGGCAGTTCGCTACAGCTTTGGCCTGCGCCTGCCCCAGCTCGGCCCCATCGAGAATGCTGATATGGTCGGTCTTGACCTGACCTACAACATCCACGATTACATCCTTCGTGACCTTGAAGATTCCCATAAGCCCTCTCCCTTGCTGCAGAAGCTGAGAGATGAAGGCAAGCTGGGCTTCAAGAGCGGTGAAGGCTTCCGTAAGTGGACCCCCGAAGAGATAGCACAGTCCAACGCCGCTCTTAACGAGTACCTCGTTGGTATGCTTTATAAAGACTAAGATCTATCCAAATATATTTAGGAGGAAATTTTACAATGGGAAAGACTGTATTTGTTGACCTGACTCATCCCTTCAGCGCTGAGATTCCCCGCTGGCCCTATTTCGATAAGCCCGTTATCGACAACACCCACACCATGGCTAAGGGCGGCGTTCTGACCCAGAAGATCACCTGCACCATGCACACCGGTACCCACTGTGACGCTCCCCGTCACGTTATGGAGTACGAGTTCGACGGCCGTCGTGCACGTTACACCCACGAGATGCCCATCGACGCTTACACCGGTGAGGCTGTTGTTCTCAAGATCGACATCGAGCCCTGGGGCCTGATCACCGATAAGCACCTCGACGCAGCTTGCGCAGCAGTAAACCTCGATCCCACCACTCTGAAGGATAAGGTTGTCTGCCTGAACACCGGTATGCATCGTCTCTTCGACGACTCCAAGGCATACTATCACTACGCAGCAGGTACCGGCGTTGAGGCCGGCCGCTGGTTCGTAAAGTATGGCGTAAAGTGCGTTGCTATGGATAGCCAGGCTCTTGACCATCCCATGCACACCGCAATGAGCCTTAACGGTATGACCCGCATGGATCTGCTGGGCGCAACCGGTAAGACCATCATTGAGGAGTACAAGGAACTCTTCGGCGAAGAGGCTCTTGCTGAGTTCGATAAGTTCGAGTACATCCGCATCCACGGCAAGGAAGCTTATGACGCTAAGTTCGGCGATCTGGAAGCTATCGGCTGCTGGGGTACCTGGGAGCCCTGCCACAAGATGATGCTCGGCCACGGTATCGTTGGCGTTGAGAACCTCGGCGGCGACCTGGACAAGATCCCCGCTGGTGTTACCTTCCGTTTCAACTGCTTCCCCCTGCGTTGGTACATGGGCGACGGTTCCATGGCTCGCTGCGTAGCAGAGATCGACGAGGACCTCATCAATAAGGATGTTCCCGATCGTACCTACGCTTACGGCGGCACCGGCTACGGCACTGCTGAAGGCAACGGCGACAGCGGTCTGGAGTACATGCAGAAGCTGTTCAACCGCAATAAGTGATTCTTTTCTTTCTTTTCTGCGATGGGCGGGAAGAAGGATTCTGACCGTCCATCGCACCCTCAACTAAAGAAAGGTGTAAAAAATGGCTAATAAAACGATTATTACTGTGGCCACCACCGGCGCGTGGCCCAAAAAGGAAAATAACCCCAACGTCCCCATGACTCCTTCGGAGATCGCTGATGACGTTTATGCCTGCTGGAAAGCCGGCGCTGCAGTTGCTCACCTCCACATGAGAGATGACGAAGGCAACGGCACCATGGATGCTGCAAAGTTCAGCGAAACTGTAAGCATTCTGCGTGAGCGTTATCCCGACTGCGACATCATCCTTAACATGACCACCTCCGGTGACCTGAATGCTACCGATGAGACCCGTCAGGCTCATCTTAAGGAGCTCCGTCCCGAGATGGCATCCTATGACTGCGGTTCCATGAACTGGATGAATTCCAGCCTGTTCATCAACCATCCTCAGTTCCTTGAGGAGCTTGGCAAGAACATGCAGGAGTGGGGTGTAAAGCCCGAAATCGAGGCTTTTGACCCCGGCATGATCGCCAACGCTGCATATTACCTGAAGAAGGGTGTCCTGAAGGCACCTCTCCACTTCCAGTTCTGCATGGGTTGCGCTAACGGCATTCCCGGCAGCATGAAGAATCTGGTATTCATGAAGGAAACCATGGAATCCCTTTGCCCCGGCTCCACCTGGAGTTGCTTCGGCGTAGGTCGTTCCGCTATGGAGATGCTTTACGGTGCAGTTGCAATGGGCGGCCACATCCGCGTAGGTATGGAAGACAACGTTATGTACGGCAAGGGCCAGCTCGCAGAGAGCAACGCCCAGTTCGTAGAGCGTGCAGCCCGCGTTATCCGTGAGTTTGGCGGCGAACCCGCTACTCCCGCTGAAGCCCGCGAAATTCTCAGCCTGAATAAATGAGCTGGGGAGCCTGCTTCATGTACTATTACTGCCCCGAATGTGGCAGAAAATTCAAATATGCTACAGACCTTATTCCCGTAGTAGGGGAGAAGTTTGGTTGTTGTCCCGCATGCGGAGCGGCAGGCGTATTTGAAAAAGAAGGAGCCCGCACTGCCGACGACCTTGAGTATGAGGAAGTCGACGAGTAAAGACTCGTATCTTCACATGAGAAAATACTAAAGGAGAGTTACTCTTGCCGAAATTTATATCTATAGAAGAGGCAGTTAAGCTCATACCCGATGGTGCACGCGTAATGTTTGGCGGCTTCATGGGATGTGGAAATGCCCACAAGTTTATTGATGCTCTTGCCAAGAGCGGCGTTAAGGATCTTACTATGATCTGTAACGATGGCGGAATGCCCGGCGGCCCCATGGGCGAGGATTTCTACGGCGTAGCAAAGCTTATCCATAACAAGCAGGTAAGCAAGATGATCGCTACTCACGTTGGTCTGAACCCCGAGGTTGGTATTCAGTCCTTTGACGGTACTCTGGAGACCACTCTTATTCCTCAGGGTTCCTTTGTTGAAATGATCCGCGCAGGCGGTGCAGGTCTTGGTGGTGTTCTCACTCCTACTGGAGTTGGTACCATCATCGAGGATAGCCCTCTCTGCCTTGGCAAGCAGAATATCAATGGTAAAGATTATCTGCTTATGGCTCCCATCAGAGCCGATTTTGCAGTAATTTCCGGCTACAAGATCGATAAGGCCGGTAACGTATGGTACAAGGGCGATACCAGTAACTTCAGCATTGCTATGGCTACCGCTGCCGATGTTGTTATTGCAGAGGCTGAGATGGTCGTAGAGCTTGGTGATATCGCACCCGAGGACGTACGTACTTCCGGTATCCTCGTCGACTATGTTGTGGAGGGAGGTTTGTATCAGCTTGGATAAGAGCATGATCAAAGAGTTCATTGCAAGACGTGTTGCAAAGGAACTTAAGGATGGAGACGTTGTCAATCTCGGCATCGGCCTGCCCACCATGATTCCCCAGTTCCTGCCCGAAGACGTACATGTTACTCTTCAGGCTGAGAACGGTATCGTAGGTGCAGCTCCTGCTACCGATGCAAATTATGATCCCCTGCACGTAGTTGACGCAAGCGGTCAGCCTACTGCAGTTTCTCCCATGGGCTGCTACATAGATTCTATAACTTCTTTCGGTCTTATCCGCGGCGGACACGTTGATGCTACCATTCTTGGCGGCCTTGAGGTTGACGAGGAAGGCTCTCTGTCCAACTGGATAATCCCCGGAAAGAAGATGCCCGGTATGGGCGGCGCAATGGATCTGCTGGTAGGCGCAAAGAACGTTATCGTTGCTATGGAGCATACCGCAAAGGGCAACCCCAAGATCCTCAAGAAGTGCCGCCTGCCCTATACCGCAATTAACTGCATTACCAAGATCATCACCGAGATGTGCGTTATTGAATGCACTCCCGAAGGTCTGCTGCTCACTGAGTACAATCCCGAGTTCACTCTGGAAGAGATTCAGGCAGCAACCGAGGCAACTCTTATCATCAGTCCTGACCTTAAGCCCATGGTTTAAGGCTTGGACACCTAAAAGTATTTAAGCCGAAAGGCTGAAAATAGCGAAACAATATTTAAGGGGGTAAACACTTTGATAAACACTAATCATCGTATCGAATTCAATCCCGAGAAGTGCGTTGGCTGCCAGCTGTGCTACAAGTCCTGCTTCGTAGACGTTATCCGCTGGGATGCTGAGAACAAGAAGCCCATCTTCAAGTATGTTGAAGATTGCGAGCACTGCTTCTATTGCCAGTCTGTTTGCAAGAAGGAAGCTATCGTTGTAGTTCCCGACTATGCAAGCGAGCATCTTATGCAGTCCTTCGAACAGTATAAGTGAGGTGAAGAACATGAAAGAATATAACAAGATTAATTGTGATGCCCTTATCCTCGGCGGCGGTATCGGCGGTCTGACCTGCGCTGTTGAGATCAAGGAGCAGAATCCTGACATCGACGTTCTCGTAGTTGAGAAGAACTTTGCCGGTTATGCCGGTAAGGCAAACCGTGGCGGCGGCGTTCTGCAGTATTTCGACCTGACCCGCATTGACCCCATTGCTTTCGTTGGCTTCCACACCAATGCTATCGGTGCTTTCTTCACTGATCAGCCCCTCATGGCAAAGTACGTTTCCATGAACAGCGAAATGCTGGAGAAGCTGGATGGTTGGGGTGTTAACATCCCCAAGAGAGAAGACGGCGGCTACAACGTTATCCCCACCGGCCCCTTCACCTCCATGATCTGCGTTGACCTTGACATCACTCTCAAGGTTCGCAAGCGTGCAGAGAAGCTGGGTGTCCGCTTCATGGATAAGACCGTCTTCACCGACCTCCTCACTGAGGACAATGCTATCAGCGGTGCTGTAGTATTCAACGTTCTTGACGGTGCTGTTTCCGTTATCCAGGCTAAGAAGGTTGTTCTCGCAACCGGTAGCCAGAACTACCGCGTAGGCTCCATGTGGAGTAGCGGCCGTGGTGACGGTTACATGGCAGCTTTCAGAGCCGGTGCAGAGCTCAGAAACGTTGAGTTCGGTAACTTTGCTCAGCTCGTAAAGATCAGAAGCCACAACGAAGTTGTTTTCGGCGAGAACTTTATGTACAACGCAAAGGGCGAGCACATAACCAAGAACTTCTGCGAGCAGCGTGAGACCGACATCAGCAGTAAGGCTATCCGCGAGTGGTACATCCAGAACATCAATGGCAACGGCCCCGTACACCTTGACTTCGGCGATCAGCCCCAGGGCAACCTCGAGCTCATGTGGGATCGTCCCTACGGCGCAAAGTTCCGTCACCTCAATGACGATACCGGCGCTAAGGTTGACACCGACCTCGAAGTATGTCCCATGCTCATCGGTGAGCAGTCTCCCATGAAGGTTACCCGCGAGATGAGAGCTACCATCGACGGCCTCTACGCTGTTGGTGACTGCAGCTACTGTGGTTCCGGTCTTGCCGGCGCAGTTCCCGCACCTCCCGGAAGAAACAGAGGTTCCGGTATCCTCAACGCTGTATTTGCAGGTATCGTAGCAGCTCGTGATCTGGCTGCTTCCGAAATCGGCGAGTACAAGAAGGTCTGCGACAAGCAGGTTGAGAAGGCTATCGCAAGAATCGAGGCTCCTCTTGCTAAGGAGTCCGGCGTAACCGCTAAGGAAGTTATCGCTGTTGTTCAGCAGGCTATGGCTCCCGTAGAGCAGTCTGTTGTTATGCATGCTGATCGTATCGCAAAGGCTATGACCTTCGTTGAGAAGGCAAAGTCCATGGTTGGCGATATGTATGCTAAGGATCTCCACGGTGTTATGGAGTGTCTCGAGGCTGAGGCTATGGTTACCTCCGCTGAGCTGCACTACCTGGCATCCGACATGCGTAAGGAATCCCGTGGTTGGTTCCTCCGTGAGGACTATCCCGAGATGGATAACGAGAACTGGTTCAAGTGGATCAACGCTAAGCTCGTTGACGGCAAGATCGTTCTCACCACCGAAGAACTGCCCAGCGACGACTGGTTCATCACTCCTTATGAGCTGACCACCGGTCTGGTTCCCGTAACCGAGGAAGAGAAGCAGTCTCCTCTCTACAAGTACTATCAGAGAGAGATGGCTCAGGCATCCCCCGAGAAGTATGCTAAGGCAAACATTCCCGCAGATCCTGAGACTGCTCATCATCCCTATGACATGAACAAGCTCTTCGATGACGGCTATCTGCCCTTCGAGACCGGCTTCTGCAACCTGCCCGACGGCGGTGCAGTTCTTGGTAACCTCACCGATATGCCCGGTGTAACTCCCGAGATGTTCGACTTCTGGTTCGCATGGCACGGCCTTGAGGATCTCAGATACAAGATTTGGGATCGCGAGGATCACTACTTTGCAAGAACCCGTAACCGCGACAAGGCTCTGGATAAGTCCCTGAGCATGAAGGAGCGTTATTGGGATACCGTACACGATGTCGATGAAAACTGCGGCATGGGCAAGGAGCACATCCAGATCGGCTTCCGTAACCCCGCTGACATCGGCTTCGATCCCGAGAAGCTGAAGGATTTCAAGGGCACCATCGTTTGCTCCGGTAGCTCCGAGGCTCCCGTAATCATGTGCCACTTCCTGAGACCCACCGAGAACGGCTCCGAGCTGCGTACTCGTTTCTGGTTCGGTTACAGCATCATCGATGGCAAGCCCAAGAAGGTTCTGCCCGATGGCGTACAGTTCCCCCTGCAGCCCGTTCAGGCTCTCATGAACCACAACATCAAGGAGTTCACCAACCTCGCAGCTATCCTGCCCGAGGTATACGCTGAGTTCCACGAGGACTTCGAATAAGAGTCTAAATGATCGGTGCTTGATGCATCGAAAAAATAACACCAAAAAGGGAAGGGGTACCTTCCCTTTTTGGTGTGTTAGTAAGAGATAAAATATATTTGTGCTTAATACAAATGTGTTTTATAAATACATATTTAGGAGAATACTTTTATGCAGAACAAAGTAAAGGGCTTTGGTTTCCGCGGTTGGCTCCTGATTATCTATCAGGCAGTTGCTTACCTCGCATTCCAGACCTTCACCCAGTATCCCCTTAACATTCTGGCCGACTTCTATGGCGGCGCACAGAAGGTTTCCGGCATCTATTCCGTATGCGCAATCGTTGGTATCCTCATCCAGATCGTTCTCGTCAGCTGGATTTCCAAGATGAAGAGCATCAAGGCATTTGCTTCTATTCTTGGCGCAATCACTCTGGTACTGGCATTCCTCGTAATGTCTATGCCTCCTTCTCCCGTATGGTACGCAGCATACGCTGTAATTAACGTTGTTGCAGTTCTGTACTCCACTCTGGCTCTCGGTCTTATCATTGGTCAGTGGTTCCCCACCAGAAAGGGTACCGTTATGGGTATCGCCACCCTGGCATTCCCCATTGCAAACGGTCTTCTCGGTACCTTTGCAGGTTCCGTATTCGGCTCCATCGGTATGGCTGAGGCTATGGGCCAGGCTCCCGTTATCTTCGGCTTCGGCGGTGCTATCGGCAAGGCATTCCTGCCTTTCTTCATCGTATCCGTAATCGGCTGGCTCATTGGTCTTATCTTCATCAAGGACTATCCCGAGCAGGTCGGTGCTTATCGTGATAACGATAAGAGCCTCACTCCCGAGATTGCAAATGCTATGATGATGGCAGAAGTTGAGAATAAGAAGACCTCTGTTTGGAACTACATCAACACCATCAAGAGCAAGGAGTTCTGGTTTGGTACCATTACCTGCGGTTTCCTGCTTTCCTGCGCTATCGGTCTGATGAGCCAGTCCATGACTATCATCAACACCGGTGTTGGCGAGGACAAGTACAGCTTGGTTATGGCTCTTGTATGCGTATTCGGCTGCATCGGCTCCTTCGTAATCGGCCTTATCGATACCAAGATCGGTACCAGAAAGGCTATGATCATCTCCTGCGTTCTCATGATCATCGCAGGTGCTCTGGGTCTGCTTGGCAACGGCACCGCTCTCATCATTGCAATGATCTTCGTTGCACTGTTCATGGGTGCTGCTTCCAACTTCGGTGTTTCTCTGGCTGCTCAGTACTGGCGCCGTGAGGACTTCGGCCGCGTATTCGCTCTGTCCAGCCCCATTGGTTCCGCCATCAGCTCTGCTTCTCCCGCTATCATTGCAGCTCTGCTCTTCGGTGCAACCGGTTATAAGGGTCACGCAGGTGCTTTCACCTTCGTTCTCGTTTGCGGTATCATCGCTCTGATCCTCATGATCCTCTACAAGCCCGCTTCCATCAAGGCTCTCGATGACAAGTATCGTGCAGCTGCCGGCAAGCCCGTAGACGATGCTCTCGTAGGCCGCAAGTAATCATTTTAATAAAACATGTATATGTTTTTAAGGCGTACTCTTTAAGAGTGCGCCTTATTTTTTATGTTTGAATATTGTGCAGGCATATATAATCGTGTAGAATAGTAATATAAATAATTTGCTGATAGGGGATATAAATATGCGAAAAGAATTTGAGCGCGTAACTCCTGAAAATGTTGGCCTGCGCAGCGGAGACATACTTGAGTTTATTGACGCACTGGAACATAGCGAAACGGAAATGCACGGCCTTATGATAATGCGTCACGGAAAGGTTTGCGCCGAAGGCTGGTGGGCTCCTTTTGCACCCAAGCTGCGCCACGGTCTGCAGTCCCATACCAAGACCTACGCTGCAACTGCTGTGGGTATTGCTTATACAGAAGGCATATTGCGCCTTGATGAGCGCCTTATTGATATTTTCCCGGAAGAATCACCTGAGGAACCCAGCGAAAATCTTAAACTTCTTACGGTAAGAGACGTGCTTTGTATGGGCTGCGGTATGGATACCATGCCCATGGATTCGGAGCATTGGATACGCGACTTTATGCATACTCCGGTTAATCATAAGCCTGGCACAACTTACATGTATAACAGTACCGGTTCTACTCTTCTTGGTGCGATTGTACGTAAGAAGACAGGGGAGGGGCTCCATGAATATCTTACCCCGCGTCTTTTCAATAAGATAGGCATTGATCCCGATAATCTGCGCTGGCTTTGTATGTCCGACGGTATGGAAATCGGTGGCGGCGGTCTTTATGCTACCACGGAGGATAATCTTCGTCTTATGAAGCTTTATGCAGACAGTGGTCTGTGGGAAGGCGAACGTATACTTGCTGAGGATTACGTGAAGCTGGCTGTTTCCAACCAGAATGAATCTGCGACCGAATCCATAAATAATCCTCTTGCTACGGATAATTTCCTTGGTTACGGCTTCCAGATCTGGATGTGCAAGCCCGAGGGCGTTTACCGAGCAGACGGCGCTATGGGCCAGTTTACAATCGTGTGTCCCAAGCAGGATATGATAATTGCTATAAACGAAACCGCAATAGGAGCGCATTGGGCGCAGAATACTCTCAATATCGTATGGGATTACCTTGCTAATGTAGATGCTCAGCCTGTGTCTGAAGACGCTGTCGATATGGATAAACTCAGCCGTAAGCTGGCATCACTTAGTATTCCTAATCCCGTTTGCAGCCCCTGCAGCGAGGTAAGTGCCAAAATCGACGGAAAGGTATGGGATATAAAATCCGGTATTTTCAGCTTTGAACTGTTTAATTTCATGGCACCTAAAAAGCTGGCAGAAATAGAAAAGTTCAGCTTTGAGTTTGATAATTATGGATGTGTGCTGAAAGGCAGTGGCAGTGCAGGTGATGTGAACATCAGAATTGCTACAAACGGCAGCAGATTCATAAACATCGTCGGCAAGGCAGAGGATTGCACTCAGGTTTTGGCCTGCGACGGTGCATGGACAGAAGAAAACGCATTTACCGTTCACGCAAGATGGGTGGAAACCTGCTTTGTTAAAACATTTGTGTTCCGATTTGATGACGATACCGTAACTATAGAAGAAAGCACCATCAGCTTTATACCCGGACTGGAGAATAAAAGCGAACCTGCAGTTGCAGTCTGCAGATAAAAACAGAGCGCCGAAGGATACTTTTTAGGTACCCTTCGGCGCTGATCTTTATTGTATTATTCTTCTCCGAAGAAATGCTTTATATGCGCTTCGCTCATAGCGTATGCCTGCAGATATTCACGGTATCCCATTCTGCGTCCGCCCATAAGGCCATCGGTGCGAAGATATTCAATGGCATAGGTTGCGGCAGAGGCGGCACCCAGCTTAAGTACGCTTTCATCCACGTCAAAGGCCTGGTTGTGATGAGCTGCTCCGACACCTTTTTCGGCGTTCTCCATACCAAGAAAGGCATATACGCCGGGCCACTGCTTGAGGTACTGAGAATAGGAGTCGGAAGCCATCCAGGGTTCACCTTGGACTACTATATCGTTACCAATATCGTTGCCGATAACCTTGCGTGCGAAAACAGCAAGTTCAGGGTCATTCAAAACAGGAATCCCGGGTTTGGTATACAAATTGTATATGGGTTTGCAGCCGTACGCCTCACAGGTGCTGTCAATAAGTCTGCGAAGCTCGTTGTAGAAAGTCATGCCGGCACCTTCGCGATCAAAGGTGCGCATAGAACCGCTGAAATTAACGGTCTGAGGTATAATATTGCCTGCAACACCTGCATTGACTTTACCAACGGAGTAGGTGAGGGTTTTGTAAGGATCGATTTTCTGTATGCGCAGAGAGAGCATACCGCCATAAATTGCCCAGAATGCATCAATGGGATTTACCGCCTGGTCGGGACGTGAACCGTGGCCGCCGCGTCCCTCTATGGTAATATCGAATGCCATAGCGCCTGCCATCATGTTCGTGTCGTTTATAATCAGCTGCCCTGACGGGGCAGTTGCCAGCAAGTGCATACCGTATACTGTGTCGATTTTTATGCCCTGCTTTTCGATATAGGCGAATATGTAACCTACATTTCCAACAGCTTCTTCGCCTCGTTCGAAGCAAAGGTATACGGTGCCTTCCAGCTCATCCTTCTTGTCCCGGAGAATTTTGGCAGCGCCAAGCAGCATGGCGATATGTCCGTCATGTCCGCAGGCGTGCATTACGCCATCTGCTTTGGATATGCAGGTCCTTCCACCGATTTTCAGATTGTCGGCGGTTTCCTGGACGGGAAGTGCGTCTATATCGGCTCGTAGGAGAACTACTTTTCCATTGTCCTTTTGACCCTTGATAGTGGCAAGGATACCGCCGTTTTCAACGATGATATGCTCTATACCCATACTGTCAAGCTCTGTGGAAATGGTATTTACGGTGTTATGTTCAAGATTGGAAAGTTCGGGATTTTCGTGGAAATACCGGCGCATATTGATAATATAATCTTCGTATTTTGAAGCAAGTTCTATGTTTTTCATGTTATACCTCGCTCAATCGTCAGCGCCCCATACCATGGCGCACTTTACAGCCTTGTGCCAACCTTTGAGGAGCTTTGTTTGCTTTGCGGGATCCATAGAGCAGCGGAATACTTTGTCCAGAGCCCAGTTGCTGCGTATATCGTCAGTATTTGCCCAATAGCCTACAGCAAGACCTGCGAGATAAGCGGCACCGAGGGCGGTGGTTTCAATGCAGCTTGGGCGATGTACTTCGCAATTCAAAATATCACTCTGGAATTGCATGAGGAAATTATTGGCGCTTGCGCCTCCGTCTACCTTGAGGGAAGTTATGGGCATGCCTGAATCAAGCTCCATAGCTTTGCAGATGTCATAGGTTTGGTATGCGATGGACTCAAGCGTTGCGCGGACAAGGTGTGCTCGGCAGAAACTGCGGGTAATACCTACTATGCATCCTCTGGCGTGCTGGTCCCAATAGGGTGCACCTATTCCCGTGAATGCAGGTACAACGTAGGCACCTGCCGTGTCGGGAACACTTTCCGCGTACTGCACGCTTTCCCTGGCGGTCGTAAGTACGTTTATCTGGTCGCGGAGCCACTGAATTGCAGCGCCCGAAACGAAAATACTGCCTTCAAGCGCGTACTGTACTTTGTCAGGGAGACCTACAGCGATGGTGGTAACAAGTCCGCTTTTGCTTTCAACGGGCGTGTCGCCGGTGTTCATCAGCAGGAAACAGCCGGTACCGTATGTATTTTTCATTTCACCTGCATCGAAACAGCACTGACCGAATAAGGCACACTGCTGATCTCCTGCTGCGCCTGCGATGGGAATTTCGCCGCCCAGCAGCTCATACTCAGTTTTGCCGTAAAGGTAAGAGGAGGGCTTGACCTCAGGCAGGAGGGACTTCGGGATATCCATAAGCTCAAGAAGCTCATCGTCCCAGCAGAGATCATAGATATTATAAAGCATGGTGCGGCTGGCATTGGTATAGTCGGTAACGTGTACCTTGCCACCGGTGAGGTTCCAAATAAGCCATGTGTCTATTGTACCGAAAACAAGCTCACCGTTTTCTGCGCGCTCTCTTGCACCGGGAACATTGTCAAGGATCCACTTGATTTTAGAGGCGGAAAAATACGCATCGGGAACAAGACCAGTTTTCTTTTTTATCATATCCGAATGGCCGCAGGCTACTAAATCATCAATGATATTGGCTGTTCTGCGGCATTGCCATACAATGGCGTTGCATACCGGCTCGCCGGTATTTTTATCCCAAACAACGGCAGTTTCACGCTGGTTGGTGATACCGATAGCTGCTATATCCTCAGCCTGCACACCGAGCTTTTCCATTGCGTTTTTGGTTACTTCGATTGTTGTGCGCCAAATTTCGAGGGGATCATGCTCAACCCAACCGGGCTGAGGGAATATTTGGCGGAATTCTTTTTGTGCAGAGGCACAGATATTTCCTGCTCGGTCAAATATTATACAGCGGGAACTTGTTGTTCCTTGATCCAAAGACATTATGTAAGACATTTTAATCCTCCGACTTATGAAAAGACTTATCTGCCGATTTTAGTCTTCAGCCAGCTGCAGATATCGTCGTAAACTTCATTTTTGTTGAGTTCATTGAGTATTTCGTGGCGGCATTCGGGATATAGCTTTATGCTGACATCGTTCATGCCGACCTTTTTGAATTCATTTGCCGCTTTTTCGACACCCTTGCCGTATGGCCCTACGGGATCGTCGTTGCCTGCAATAAACAGAACGGGCAGCTGTTTCTTCATTTTTGCGAGATTCTTGGGCTGCTCAACATGGTATATACCCTTCATCATATCTCGCAGAAGACCGCAGGCGGGAGTGAAGCCGCAAAGGGGATGGGCAACGTAAGAATCAACGATGGCGTCATCTCGGGTGAGCCAGTCACTGGAAGTGCGTGCGGGAGCAAACTTCTTGTTGTAGCCGCCGAAGATGAGCTGCTGAAGCTGCTCGCTCGGGTTTTGTTCGCCCGTCTTTCGGCAGATGCTTTCCACGATTTTTATGAGTGCGGGGAGGGCAAAGCGAGGCTGCCAGCCGGTGCCGCATATTATTGCGGCGGCAATGCCGCTGTCGGGGTGGTCGCATAGGATAGTTCTCGCCATAAAAGAACCCATCGAATGACCGAAAAGCACATAGGGGAGAGAGGGGAATTCTGCCATGGTATCCTGCATCAGCCTATATGTGTCCGCAACACTGCTGAACCAACCTCCATGGAAATAGCCCAGTACGCTGCCCTCTGCATAGGATTTTCCGTGACCCATATGATCCTCGGCAACGACAATGTATCCCAAAGAATTCAGGTGTTTGGCAAAATCGTCATAGCGTTCTACAAATTCAGCTATACCGTGGACTATTTGCAGAATGGCTTTAGGCTCACTATCGGGAGTCCAGCGGCAGACGTGGATTCTGCCCGAACCGCATGAATCAAAGAAGTAGTCAGTTCTCATAGTTACCACTCCGAACTTTAATAATGAAGCGTTTTATATATTTTCTCATGATGAGCC
>JAFYLI010000085.1 GCA_017537165.1 Oscillospiraceae bacterium
ACCATGATTCCTGCAATAGCATCATTTTTTGGTGTTTCCACCGATGAACTCTTTGATTTTAATCTGTTCGAAATGGAAAAGCAGATCGATGCCATATGCCATGAATCATGGAAATATCGCGAGAATGATCCCGCAAAATCCGAGCATATTTTGCGCGAAGGCTTAAAGCGCTTCCCCGGCAATGACATTATATTAAACAATCTGCTTTATACATTGGATTATCAAACGCGAGCAGACGAGGTAATCACTCTTTGCAAAACGCTCATTGAATCTACCAAGGATGATTCTGTCAAATATGATGCCTGCCGCATTCTTGCATCGTGCTATAAAGAAAACGGTCAGAATGATCTGGTAAAACCCACTCTTGAAATCGTCCCCGAAATTTATTTTTCCAAATTGGAGCTGATGGCATCCCTTTTGGACGGTGAGGATAGCTATGAGGCGGCGCAAAAGCAAAAAAATCTTTCCGCAGAGGATTTGATCGATATGCTGATCGTCGCAGGCAAGCGATTGAAAGAAAACGGCGAGTTTGAAAAAGCCAATTCTCAGTTTCGTATTGCACTCAAAATCATGGACGCATTTGAAGAAGATTTCATTGAAACCAAGTGGTTCACGGCTACTGTTTATGAGTACACAAGCGAACAACGTAAAGAAATTGAAGCATTGCTCGCAGAATAAAACCTTCTCCTTGCCGGAAAGCTTAACCTATGTATTCCAACAAAAAAGAGCACACCTTGCGGTGTGCTCTTCTGTTTTTACTTGCTGGTTTCTGCAATGAACAGGTCGATCTGCTTGGTCATCATGGCAAGGCTGGTGCGCCAGAAATCGGGTTTGGTCAGGTCTATGCCTGCGATACCTGCTACGTTTTCCACGGTATCAACAGTGGTTGCGGTAAGCAGGGCGCGGTACTTGGGCAGGAATGCCTCACCCTCTTCAAGATACTTGGCATAGAGGCCAAGGGAGAAGAGGCCGCCGAAAGCATAGGGGAAGTTATAATAGCTCAGGCCGGAACGATAGTAATGGCTCTTGCAGCACCACATCCAGGGATGCAGGTAATCGGGATCAAGACCGTCGCCGAAGGCTTCCTTCTGGGCGTTGATCATGATCTTTTCCAGCTCGTCGGCAAAGAGGAAGGTATCCTTTCTGCGGCGGATGACCTCATCCTCAAAGAGGAAGCGGGAGTAAATATCCACGATTATCTGGGTGTTATCCTGAATCTGGCTCTCGATAAGCTGAATCTTTTCCTCGCCGGTAGCCTTTTCAATGGCATCGTTGACGATAATGAGTTCGTTGAAGTTGGAGGCGGTCTCCGCAACGGGCATGGTGTAGCCGGTGTTCAGAGGACGGTGCTCCTGAATCTGCTGGCCGTGGTATGCGTGGCCCAGCTCATGAGCGAGGGTAACAACGGAACCGAAGCTGCCGGAGAAGTTGGTAAGAATACGGCTCTGGCCTATGAAGGGCAGATTGGAGCAGAATGCGCCGCCTACCTTACCGCCGCGGGGATAGAAATCGATCCACTCTTCCTTGAATGCTCTGTCGACCATCTCTGCAAGGTCGGGAGCGAAGCTGTTGAAATGGTCAACGAGGTACTTATGAGCATCCTCTACGGTATAGCTTGCGCTGTCTGCCTTGCCCATGGGGGTAAGAATATCATACCAGGGCAGGCCATTCTCGTGGCCCAGCAGCTTTGCCTTATGCTTCAGGTACTCGCGGAACTTGGGCATAGCCTCGCGCATTGCCTGCAGCATTGCATCGAGGGTTTCCTTCTTCATGCGGGACTGAGCAAGGGTCATTTCAAGGGGATTGGCGTAACCGCGCAGCTCGGCCTCCATATTGACCTGAGCCTTGATGCTGTTCAGCGCAAAGGCGATGGAATCCTTTATCTTCTTATAGCAGGCGATCTCGGCCTCAAACGCAGCTTTACGCTCCTCGGCATTGGAGCTGTCGGCCAGTCCGCGGATCGCGGAAAGGGTGGTGATCTCGCCCTTATAGTCAACCTCAACGGTTGCAGTAAGGTAGGACACCAAGTCGCCCCATGCACCGCCGCCGGATATATTCATGCGGGCAAAGATGGCCTCGGCCTCGTCGCTCATGGTGTGAGCAACCTCTTCGCGCACTTCGTTAAAATAGAACTTATATGCACTGAGGATCTCATCCTCTGCGATTATCTCGTCGATATTCTCCAGCGCACCTACGAACTTCTGGAAAACAACGGCTTCCTTGGCAATGCCGGTTGCAAGATTCTGAATCTTGGTGGTATAGGCCGCACCCTCGGTATCGGCGCTGTTAGCGGAGCGGCGAAGGCTGAAATAGCCTGCAAGGCGGCGAACAAGCACGGTCATTTCCTCGCGAACAAGGATAACCTTCTTGAGGGATGCTGCTGCGTTGGCTGCATCAAGCTCGCCAACTGCCTGCTTATATGCGGCAATAAGCTCCTCAAGGCGAGCCATATCCACGCTGAGCGCAGGATCCTCGATTCCTTTATAGAGCACGTCCAAAGACCATTCGTTATACATTTATGTTACCTCTTTTCTTAAATGTTTTTTTAATTATATCAAAGATTACGGCTTTTGTATACTAAAAGCACAGCTGAAGTCCGTCTCTCGGAAAATTTCCTCTTGGTCTATTGACATTTCGATATCATTTTGATATCATGCAGATACTATATCATGAAAGGTCGGAAATCTCATGAATGAAAAAATTCTAAGCGCAAAGCCGAGAGGTATGTTAGTCCTATGCTTCACAACTCTGTATCTGTTGTTGGCCATAGTCGGTTTTATATTTGGCATAAACAACGGTTCCGTCATTGGTACTGTCCTTATCGTGGTCTGCGCCCTCATCATCCTGCTGGGCTGGCTCCCCTATCTTGGCCTGAAGATACTCAAGCCTCAGGAGGCACTGGTACTTACTCTTTTCGGTAACTATGTCGGCACCCTCAAAGGCGAGGGATTCTACTGGGTAAACCCCTTCTGCTCCGCCGTCAACCCCGCTGCCGACACCAAACTCAACCAGAGCGGAGACGTAAAGACCGAGGCTCCCCGCCACATTAATGCCAACGGCGTATCCGTCCCCTCTATGCCGGTCAACAAGCGCATGAGTCTGAAGATAATGACCCTCAACAACAACCGCCAGAAGATAAATGACTGCCTCGGCAACCCCGTGGAAATCGGCATCGCCGTTACATGGCGCATTATCGACACCGCAAAGGCAGCCTTCAACGTTGACAACTACAAGGAGTTCCTTTCCCTGCAGTGCGACAGCGCCCTACGTAACATCGTCCGTCTTTATCCCTACGATTCCGCTCCCGATATCGATACCACCGGCGACGGTGTCGCCGATGACGGCAGCCTGCGCGGCTCCTCCGATATCGTCGCAGGTCGTATCAAGGCCGAGATACAGTCCCGCGTAGAAGAAGCAGGCCTTGAAATTATCGACGCCCGCATCACCTATCTCGCCTATGCTCCCGAAATCGCTGCCGCCATGCTGCAGCGCCAGCAGGCAGCTGCCATCGTTGACGCAAGAAAGCTCATCGTTGACGGTGCTGTGGGCATGGTAGAAATGGCACTGGAGCGACTCGATGAGCGAGGCACCGTTCAGCTTGATGATGAACGCAAGGCCGCCATGGTCTCCAATCTGCTGGTAGTTCTCTGCGGCAACAAGGATGCCCAGCCCATAGTCAACTCGGGTTCCCTTTACTAAGCTATGGCAGATAACCAGAAGAAGCAAGTACCGCTGCGTCTCTCCGCCAAACTTTACGATGCCCTCGCCGCATGGGCAGAGGATGATTTCCGCAGCGTAAACGGTCAGATCGAATATCTGCTCACAGAATGCGTGAAGCAGCGCCGCAAAAACGGGGCTTACGTATCCACAGAGCTAGACAAACCTTTTGATCTTGACTTTTTAAAGGAAGAATAACAATTTCGGGGCAGACCCTCTTTCACAGAGTGGCCTGCCCCGAGTTGTTTTTTAATTATCCCGCAGATCAATAAGCACAGCGCGGCAGGGTGCGCCCTCCGCCCCCGCGATATTCAAAGGCGCGGCACTGAGCAGGTATGTTCCCTCGCCCACTTCGCCAAGCCGCACACCTTCAAGCAGAACAGTTCCCGCTCCCAGTAGAATTTTATGCACTGCCATCGGAGCATCCATGGGACCCACGCTTTGGGACTCGTTACCCAAAAGACGAAGCTTCGCCGCCGCAAACACCTCCGCCGCTCCGACAGTAACTACCGCATCGCCTTTTATCAGTATGCGCTCGGCGGCACCAAGTCTGCGGGCCTTTTCCATAATATTTCCCGCATCTGCGGCGCTTACTTCCCCACAGTGTTCAGCCACAAAGCACATGCCCACAAAGTTCTCCACGGGGATACGGTCAACGGTGTCGCCGTCTTTGAAAAAGTGGCGCGGCGAGTCGGTATGTGTACCGTTATGGTTGCTCATATAAAGGGCCGTGAGATTATATACTTCGCCCGTTTCCATGCTTACCAAAGTTTCAAGCCGCGGCGACGGATCACCGGGATAAACCTCGCAGCTCAGCACTTCCTGAGATATATCGTATATTTTCATCTTTCGCGGCTCCTTTTGTGAATATCGAGCGCAGGATACATCCACCGCACTCCGCTGTTTATGTTCCGATTATATCATAATACGGGCATAAGTAAAATCCCGATTTCCTTTGTTTTCAAATAAGTATTGACTTAAATAAACCTTGC
>JAFYLI010000086.1 GCA_017537165.1 Oscillospiraceae bacterium
TCCGAGCGGTATAAAATATATCCGAACACCATTCCGCTGATGCTTATTCTTCCATCGCTAAGATCCTTCCCCCGCAGTATCGCCATGCCGTCTGCGTCAATGATTTCCGCAATGTCCGGCAATGTGTCCGGAACTATATTTTCCGAGGTTTCCTCGCGGGAAAATTCAATATCGAGCACTTTTGAATAGTATGACACACTTGATTTATTCAGTTTTATTTCCATTACCGTTTACACTCCTTTGAACATGTTATCGCACGTCTTAGTCAGAGTATATTCGGACATGGCTCAGCTTATGACCTAAACAGCTTTTTAAGTATATTGGCAATAAATCTTGGCGGCTTAATAACGTATATTTTCACTTTCCATCACCTTCTTATAATTGCAATACCTATGACTATTAAAACAGCACCTACTATAAATATGCACAGTGACGACGGCATAAGCATCGTGAGTATTACCCCTATGCCCAAGAACAGAATAAGCGGTCCGTATTTTTTGCATTTTCTCAAATTAAACGCCCCTCTGCGCAAACGAATCTCAGTTCATTATACGCAAAGGGGCTTGGTTTAATTTCATTATATCAATCGGCTTTTTTCATATACTGAGCTGCCGATTTCAGCATAAGGCGCTTAGTTCCAACTTTATCGAAGATAATTTCAACGAGGAAATCGCCGCCCATTTCCTGCATGGCGGATATCACGCCCGCTCCGAAAGCTTTGTGTACAATACTGTCGCCTTTGCGGAACATTACATTAGCCGCAGGCGCTGCGGGTTTTGCCGCAATCTTCGAGCTGACAGAATATTTCGCCGCAGGAGCCGAAGGTGCAGGTGCGCTATAGGAAGAGCCAACGCTATAATTGCCACCACCCTGCTTATATCCGCCACTGCTGCTCTGGTAGGAGCTTACGTTACGAACTGCCTGAATAGTCTCAAGGCACTCTTCAGGAATTTCCTTAACAAAGCGCGACACGCTGTTACAGCTCGTTCTACCGAAGAGCATTCTTTGCTTTGCCGCGGTAATATAAAGCTTCTGCTTAGCTCTCGTCATGCCAACATAACAAAGTCTGCGCTCTTCTTCAATCTCCTCGGGATCACCGATACTGCGAGTTCCGGGGAATATATTTTCCTCAACACCAACCATAAATACAGTGGGAAATTCAAGTCCCTTAGCACTGTGCATGGTCATCATAACGGCACAGTCAGTATCTTTTTCCAGTTGGTCGAGATCTGTATACAACGCCATTTCATCAAGGAAATCAGCAAGATTGCCAACACCGTTTCTATCCTTGATAAAGCTTACGATATTGGTTTTGAGTTCTCGCACGTTCTCTGCGCGAGTCTGGTCTTCCTGAGTATTCTTTGCCTCAAGGGCTGCAAGATATCCGGATTTGGAAAGAATGAACTCATAAAGATCATCCAGTGTGCGCTCCGAGACCTCGCTGCGCATATCATCGATCATATTGGTAAACAGCAGCAACTTGGCAGCACTGCGCTGAAGTTCTGGATATTCCCTGCATTTCTTAAGCAGTTCGAACAAAGTCATTCCCTCTCTGGCTGCGATTTCAGCGGCAGTATCAACTGTTTTATCACCTATACCACGAGGAGGATTATTGATTATTCTGCGAAGTCTCAAATCATCATCAGGATTATTGACAACGCACATATATGCCAGCATATCCTTAATTTCTGCGCGGTCATAGAACTTCATGCCGCCGAATACTTTATACGGTATACCATTGCGTTTAAATGCGTGTTCAAGCTGGTTGGACTGTGCATTCATGCGGTAAAGCACAGCAAAGTCACTCCAGTTGGCGCCCTGCGAGAAGCCGGTAAGTATCTTGGATGCGACAAACTGAGCTTCATCATTCTCGCTTGCTGCGACATAGAGGGTCAGCTTTTCGCCTCTGCCGTTCTTCGTCCACAGTTCCTTACCTTTACGGGCTGTATTGCGTCGAATTACAGCATTTGATGCCTCAAGTATAAACTCGGTGGAACGGTAATTCTGTTCAAGACGAATTACACGGCAATTCTTATACTGTTTTTCAAAGCTAAGTATATTTTCAATGGTTGCTCCACGGAATTTATATATACCCTGATCATCGTCACCTACAACGCAGATATTCTTTCGCTTATCCGCAAGAAGGCTGACAAACTTATACTGCAGCATATTTGTGTCCTGATATTCGTCAACCAGCAAATATCTGAATTTGTTCTGATAAAACTCGAGAACCTCAGGGCATTCCATAAACAGCTTTACGGTATATAGTATGAGATCATCAAAATCAAGCGCATTGGAGTCTATCATTCGACCGGTATACTCTTTATACACCTGACCAATTGTCTTTCGCCAAGGATCATTTCCTGCAGCACTCAAGAATTCCTCTGCGGAAATCATTTCGTCTTTTGCACCGCTTATAACGCTGAGTATGCTGCGAGGCGCAAACTTTTTCTCGTCAATGTCCAAATCCTTCAGTATATGCTTCACCAGTGAAAGACAATCCGAAGTATCGTATATTGTAAAGGACTTAGAGAACATACCCATTCTGTCTATGTCCTTACGCAATATTCTGACGCACGCTGAATGGAAAGTCGATGCCCAAACATCGTTTGCAGCTTCACCAAGCATCACCTCAAGACGAGCTTTAAGTTCATCTGCCGCCTTATTGGTAAATGTGATTGCCATGATTCGCCAAGGCTCTGCAGGTTGATATGCAACCAATTCCTCTGCCCTCTTTGCATCCTCAGGCGAAAAGAACTTGGCGTAACGCTCAATAAATTCAAGTTCTTCATCCGTTGCGCTTTCGTCGATCTCATCGCAATCCGATGCTTTACCAAAGCGGATCAAATTTGCGATGCGGTTGATTATGACTGTGGTCTTACCGCTTCCCGCACCTGCAAGCAAAAGCAGCGGTCCTTCCGTTGTCATAACGCCAAGACGCTGTTCGGGATTAAGCTTCCCGAAGCTATGCTCTATAATTTTTCTACGGGCATCAAGCCAGCGTTGTTTAAAATTGATATCGTTCATTATGTTATATCCTCACATATATTTCATTCACGTAAGTATACAACAAATGTTTGCTTTTCGCAACTTATTACTCCAAATAGCTTTTCAATTTACTAAGCGCTTTTCGCTCCAATCTCGATATCTGCACCTGCGATACCCGCATTATACGCGCAGTATTTTGCTGAGTAAGACCACGATAGAACCGCAATTTTATTATCTCCCGCTCCTTTTGCGGCAATGCTTCAATTCCTTCCCGCAAAGCCACATACTCAAGAAGCCTTTCCTCCTGAGTACTGTCGGACAGTATATCCTTAAGCGAAAAACCGTCATCACCGCTTTCATACTCAAGAGATTGAGTGGAAGCTGTAGCATTTTCTGCCGCCGCTATTTCTTCCGCAGTAAAACCCGTTCGTTCGCTCAACTCTGAAAGTTTCGGTTCCCTACCAAGCTTTTGCTCTAATTCGCTTTTAGCCGAGTAGATCATAGCCGCGCGTTCTTTGATCGTCCGACTCACTTTTATACTGCCATCATCCCGAAGAAATCTACGTATCTCACCCGCAATTTTGGGCACAGCATATGTAGAAAATCTGGTGCCATAGCTTTCATCAAAGCTCTTTATCGCTTTAATAAAGCCAACGCAGCCAAGCTGGTAAAGGTCATCATTATCCAATCCTCTGCCAAAATAGTGCCGAGCTACACTCCATATAAGGCCGGAATTTTCTACTATTAAGCGCTCTGCAGCTTTTTCATCTCCGGCTTGAGCGCTTTTGACAAGGCTATCGTCAACTATCATCGTCTGCCATCCAGTGTCTTACGCATGACAACGGTCGTACCTCTTCCCGCCTTGGAACGCACCTTGACTTTTCCCATAAAGCTTTCCATAATTGAAAAGCCCATTCCTGCTCGTTCAGCCGGGTCGCCTGTTGTAAACAGCGGCTCGCGAGCTTTTTCGATGTCATCAATTCCTATACCGGTATCGCGCAGCGTTATTTCTATCGTTTGTTCATCAATTATGCTGCACTTCATATGTATAACACCTATTTCTTCAGGATAAGCGTGTACAATACAGTTAGTTACAGCTTCACTAACAGCTGTTTTAATATCGCTCAATTCATCCAGCGTAGGATCAAGGCGAGCCGCAAAGCAGGCCGCACAGCTTCGTGCAAATCCTTCATTGCTTGAAAGAGACGGAAACGCCACTTTTATATAATCTTTTGTTTTCATATCATCTGCTCCTTTATGTTTATTATCCGTTCTATACCAGATGCTTTTATCACTTTCATGGGCTGCTTTGCAACGTTCTCTACTCTTAGCTTACCGCCGAGATTGCAAAGCCGCTTATTTACGTTCAATATCAAGGCAATTCCCGAACTGTCCATAAAGCCTACGTCTTTCAAATCCATTACGCAGCTGTTCGGTACATATTCGTCAATAATAACTGCCGCCGAATTCATAACAGATTTTGCGCTGTGATGATCCAATTCGCCCGAAAGCTCAAGCCGCAAATCTCCGTTTTTTACTTCTCCGCATATTTTCATCAGTACCATACCTCAACAAAAAAATTACCGTGCGTCAGTTTCTTCTGTCGCACGGTAATTATACTTTCACTATATTAAATTATCTGTCGAAAGCGGTAAGCTTATCCAATAGCCTCAAGATTTTTAATGCTTTGGGTAAGATTTTCAATAAGAGCGTTGAGCTTTGCTGCCTTTTCACGTTCCGCAGCAACAACCTGCTCGGGAGCCTTTGCAAGGAAGCCTTCGTTGGAAAGCTTGCCGTTTATACGATCATAATCGGTCTGAGCCTTCTTAAGTTCCTTATTGATTCTCTCGATTTCTTTTGCAACATCAAGCAGCTCAGCGAGAGGCATATACAGCTTAGCATCAGTAGTAATAGCTGCAACCATCTCACCGGCATTCTCGGGAGTAGCGGCAGATACAGTTACTTCACTTGCATAAGCCAGCTTCTTCAGGAAAGGAATACCGGATTCGAAAGCTTCAACCTTATCGGTTTCTACATAAAGGTGAGGCTTCTTGGAGGGAGGAACGTTCTTCTCAGATCTAATAGTACGTACTGCAGAGATAGCGCTCATAATGCACTCCATCTCAGCTTCTTCCTGAGCAAAATCATACTCGGGATTATAAACAGGCCATGCAGAAGTAATAAGGAAATCGCCCTCATGAGGCAGTGCCTGCCAAATTTCCTCAGTAAGGAAAGGCATGAAGGGGTGCAGCAGCTTCAGTGTCTCGGTGAGAACCCAGCAAAGAACCTTCTGAGCACCTATCTTGGATTCATCGTCATCACCCTGCAGGCGGGTCTTGGTAAGCTCAATATACCAGTCGCAGTATGCGTCCCAAATGAAGTCGTATACCTTCTGTGCAGCAATGCCCAGCTCATACTTCTCCATATTTTCGGTAACTTCCTGAGCAACGCGGTTGAACTTGGAAATTATCCACTTATCCTCTGCCTCAAGCTTCTCAGGAAGTTCGCACTTGTCGATGCTGAGGTTCATCATCACAAAGCGGGATGCATTCCAAATCTTGTTTGCAAAGTTGCGCATAGCTTCACAGCGCTCGGTATAGAAACGCATATCATTACCGGGGCTGTTTCCGGTAACAAGGTTAAATCTCAGAGCATCGGAACCAAACTGGTCAATCATCTCAAGAGGATCGATACCGTTGCCAAGAGACTTGGACATCTTTCTGCCCTTACCGTCGCGAACAAGACCGTGGATAAGAACGGTGTGGAAAGGAGTCTTCTTCATCTGTTCACAGCCGGAGAAAATCATTCTGGCAACCCAGAAGAAGATAATATCATATCCGGTAACAAGAACATCAGTAGGATAGAAATAATCGAGATCCTCAGTATTCTCGGGCCAACCAAGAGTTTCAAAAGGCCAAAGAGCGGAGCTGAACCAGGTATCAAGAACATCCTCATCACGAGTAATATTCTTGCTGTGGCACTTTTCGCATTCGGTAGCATCGTCACGGCTTACGGTAACATGACCGCACTCAGCGCAGTACCATGCAGGGATCTGGTGGCCCCACCACAGCTGACGGGAAATACACCAGTCTCGAACGTTTTCCATCCAGTTAAGGTAGGTAGTGGTAAAACGCTCGGGAACGAACTTAGTCTCGCCTTCCTTAACAACGCGGATGGCTTCCTCTGCAAGAGGCTTCATCTTTACGAACCACTGAGCAGAAATGATAGGCTCAACATCGTTATGGCAGCGATAGCAAGTACCGACGTTATGTGCATGCTCCTCAATCTTTTCGAGAAGACCCATCTCGTCAAGTTCGTTAACGATTGCCTTACGTGCTTCATAGCGGTCAAGGCCCTGATACTTTCCACCAAGTTCGTTTACCTTACCGTTATCATCAAGTACACGGATGATCTCAAGATTATGTCTCATGCCAACTTCAAAGTCATTGGGGTCATGAGCAGGAGTCATCTTTACGCAGCCGGTACCAAATTCCATATCAACGTACTCATCTGCCACAATGGGTATCTCTCTGTTCATAATGGGCAGCATGCAGGTCTTACCGATAAGATCCTGATATCGCTCATCATTGGGATTTACAGCAACACCGCTGTCACCGAGCATAGTCTCGGGACGAGAAGTTGCAACAATAACATAACGGCCGTCTTCGCCTACAACGGGATACTTGAGATGCCACAGATGGCCGGGTTTATCCTGATATTCAACTTCGGCATCAGAAAGTGCAGTTACGCAATGAGGACACCAGTTGATGATACGGCTACCCTTATAAATAAGGCCCTTTTCATAGAGGTTAACGAAAACTTCACGAACAGCCTTAGAGCAGCCCTCGTCCATGGTAAAGCGAGCTCTGTCCCAATCGCAGGATGCACCGAGCTGCTTCTGCTGCTCAACAATACGATCACCGTACTTCTGTTTCCAATCCCAAACTCTCTCAAGGAACTTCTCACGGCCAAGGTCATAACGGGTCAGGCCTTCTTTACGCAGCTCCTCTTCTACCTTGATCTGGGTTGCAATACCTGCATGGTCAACACCGGGAAGCCACAGCGCAGCATATCCCTGCATTCTCTTGAAGCGAATAAGGATATCCTGAAGCGCAGCATCCATTGCATGGCCCATGTGAAGCTGGCCGGTTACGTTCGGAGGAGGCATAACGATAGTGAAGGGCTTCTTCTCAGGATCACGCACGCCCTTAAAGCAACCGTTATCAACCCACATATCATAAATTTTCTTTTCAACCGACTTAGGATCATAAACTTTTGGAAGTTCTTTCATTTCACATTCTCCCTTCAAAATAAAAACGCCCCGAGCTAAAAAAGCTCAGGGCGAACAAAGTCCGTGTTACCACCTGAATTCGGGATATTCCCGCACTCATTAGCGCTTTAACGGGCGCACCCGCCGGGTTCTACTAAGTAAACAACTTTTCTTCCCGAAGCATATTGGCGACAATGACTCTGCCGTCAGAAGAACTCGCACCAACCGTTCCCTCTCTGTACCGCGTTACGCAAAGTAAACTCCAATATATTGCTATACCCGAGCATTATATAACAACCGCATTACTCTGTCAAGGAAAATATATTTACATTACCTTTTCTCGCGATTGAAAAAATATAAACTGCGGAGCAGTAATTACTCACCGCTTCAACAATTCCAATAAGTCATCCGGACTATCCACGTCTTTTAATTCATACACATTCTGTACGCTTACCGTGCGTACGCATTCCAAGTATTTTTTTATGACAGCGGAGCCACCTTTTCCCTCCGGCAAATTCATCAATTCCTGAAATGCCCATTGAGGAAAAATTACTGGTGAACCCGGATCTCCATCGTAAGCAGCCCGCCAAATGGAGGCCGCATCATTTGCTGAAGCCATGCATAGAGCGGAAATTGTTTCTTTGTGAAGAAGTGGTTGATCGGCAGGAACAAACATGCACCGTTCTATTCCAGCCAGTGCCTCCAAACCTAAGCGTACGGTATCACTAAGGTGCGGTTTGTCATGCAGAACTGTCATAATCCCACGATCATTGCATATTTGTACCACATCCTCATATCTGGTAACAACTACCCGAACGGGGAAAATACCTTCTGTTACATCCAGGATACGGCAAATCAAAGGCTTTCCGCCAAAA
>JAFYLI010000087.1 GCA_017537165.1 Oscillospiraceae bacterium
AGGCGGCGTATTCCCCGAAGAACTCATCAAGAACTTCATCAAGAATAAGCGCGAGGAATGCAGCGAGCTTTCCAAGATCCCCAACCCCGCAGAGTACGACAAGTACTTCAACCTGTAATAATACCAAAGACGGCAGTTCACCGGAACTGCCGTCTTTTTTTGTATGGCAATATTAGTTTGCGCGCCGTTTGTTGTTGCAATCCGTGAACAGCAAAGTTATAATCAATGTATTAAAGTATTTTGAGAGGAGAAACAAACAATGGCACATTACGGCGCAGGCGTTTATTCCACTTACGATATGCCCCACGATGACGAGATAGTTCGTCACGGTCTTACCGAGAAAAAGCTTTTCACCGAGGCTGAGCGTCAGATCGACGTTATCCGTGAGGTTGACGTTATCGTTGTAGGCGGTGGCCCCGGCGGTACCGCTGCAGCAGTTCACGCAGCAAGAAACGGAGCAAAGACAATTCTTATCGAGCGCTACGGACATCTGGGCGGCATGGCCACAGGTGGTCTGGTAAACATTATCCCCAACCTTGCCGATATTTACGGCAATCAGTGGATCGGCGGTTTCTGTCAGGAATTCATCGACCGCGTTGCAGCACGCGGCGGCGCAAGCTTCCCCAAGAAGGAAAGCTGGGGCAAAGCGGATAAGGAGCTTGTTGACAAATATCTTACCGCAAATATGGGTCACTTCTATGTCCGCGAAAATGCAGACGGCGAGAAGGTAGTACTTTATACTGCTGTTATCGACCCCGAAGTAGGTAAGGATGAACTTGCTGTTATGGTAGAAGAGGCAGGCGCAGAGCTTCTGCTGCATACTTGGGTTGTTGCTCCTATTCTTGAGGGCAATACCGTTCGCGGCGTTATCGTTGAGAGCAAGGCTGGACGTCAGGCTCTTCTTGCAAAGGTAGTTATCGACTCCACCGGCGACGGCGACCTGCTTATGAACCTTCCCACCGAGACCATCGAGTATATGCGTCCCGGCTCCCGTATTGCCCAGTTCGGTTATGTTTACTGGGTATGCGGCGTAGACCTTGCAAAGTACGATGCTTTCGTAGCAGCAGAGCCCGAGAAGTTCAAGGAAACCTGCGCAAAGATCACCGCAGAGGGCGGACGTCCCCACTTCTGCCGCGGCCTGCTTGAGCATCAGAGCGGCGTTGTCTGGAATCACAGCCTTATCGGCTCTCTCCACCAGACCGAGCCCGAGGAAATGACCTATATCGACAAGAACGCGCGCCATAAGTCCGTTCGTACATGGGAGCTTATGAAGAAGTATATGCCCGGCTTTGAGAACAGCTTCATTATGCTCTCCGCTCCTCAGCTGGGTACCTCCGGCGGACGCCGTATCGTCGGTGAGTTCTATATTGACGAGAACGAGATGAACCGCACCGAGCCTTACGAGGACACCATTGCCATCTTCGCCGATAACGACCGCGGACAGTACTCTATCGAGTCTCCCAAGACCTACATTCCTTACCGCGCACTGCTGCCCAAGGATATAGAGGGTCTTATGGTAGCCTGCCGCGCATTCTCTGCAGATCATGAGTTCAGTGAGTTCTTCAACCTCATTCCTCACTGCATGTGCTTCGGTCATGCCGCAGGTATTGCAGCCGCTATAGCCGTAAAGAAAGGCATCAGCGTAAAGGAAGTTCCCTTCGACGAACTCAGAGCAAAGCTCATCGAGGGCGGCGCTATCCTCCCCTGATATAGCGTAAATACATGAAAATACCCTGTGCCCGATTTCTACTGAAATTGGGCACTATTTTTGTTAACTCTGCACAGTAAATGATAAAAGGAAAACAATGTGAAATCCTTGTAAAATGATGTACATAGTGATATAATTGCAAGCTGTGAAGAAGGTGATAGTTGTATGTTTGACTTTTTGGGCGCGGCTATTGCGTTTCTGCTGGGATTTGGAATAGCGGCAGGAAACTATGCATTGTCGAGCCGTATACTGAAAAAGGCTCCGGATAAACTTTCGCTGGCGATGATGGCACGGCAATTCGTGCAGGTGCTTTTCATCGTGCTGGTATATTTTCTGGGCCAATATACTCCGTGGAACAGACTTTGGCTGCTTGTGGGTGCCGTTCTCGGTATGACCCTGCCCATGTTTTGGTTCACAAGTAAACTCGTTAAACTCAATGACTCTATGAAGGGAAAGGAGGATGAGGCAAATGGGTGAAAAATCGACCGTAGTTATAAGCCTTTTCGGCATACTGGATGTAACCGGCGAGGTTATTGCCATGTGGATAATTCTTGCGGTAATAGCTGTGCTGTCCCTTATTGTAAGGCGCAATCTCAAGGAGCGCCCCGGCGTATTTCAGAATATGGTTGAAGCGGGCGTGGAGTACCTCGATAATTTCTTTGAGGGCCTTCTGGGCAGAAAGAAATCCCGTCAGTATTTCACATTCCTTGCATCGCTGTTTATCTTTATCATATTCAGCAACTATTCGGGCCTTATACCCGGTGTGGGACTAACGGATTACGTCAAGGCTCCTACTTCGTCCCTA
>JAFYLI010000088.1 GCA_017537165.1 Oscillospiraceae bacterium
ACTGAAGGTCAGAATGCGGCCCGATACCGACGGCATGATAGCTGCCCTTGAAGCCAAAGACCTTGAGGGCGTTGCCCGCCGTATGTTCAATATATTTGAAGCGGCTCTCCCGCGCCGTCAGGCCTCAATGGTGGCCGAGACCCGCAGCAGCCTCCTTGACCAAGGCGCGCTGGGCGCCTGCATGAGCGGCACGGGTTCGGCTGTATTCGGCATTTTTGCCGATTACGCTGCCGCAGCCAATGCTCGCGAAGCCCTGAAAGAGCAGGGCATGCTCTGTTTCTTGTGCCGACCCAAATGATAAGTGAATAAATAAAGGAAACCCCGTCAATCATCCGATTGGCGGGGATTTTTTATTAAAGATGAATTGCCTGCGGCATGAATTGAAATTTGAGATTTCATGAATTGCTGTGCATGAATTGCCCTCTCGGGCATGATAATATTGTTCTTCATGGAGGTACATCATGAAACGTCTACTTGCATTTATACTTACGCTTGCGGCGGTGCTTTCCACTGTATCGCTGGAGGAAACTGCTGCGGGACTTGAAGAAAAGGTGCTGCGGCTGCACGTGCTGGCGGCTTCGGACTCGGAAGATGACCAACGGCTTAAACTGCTGGCGCGGGACGCGGTCATGGAATATCTGTCGCCCCTGCTTGCAGACTGCGGCAGCAGGGAAGAGGCTGCCGCCATGGCGGAAGAGCATTTGCCGCAGCTTGCCCGGCTGGCGGCTGATGCCGCGGGTCAGTGCGCCACGGCCTGCTTGGTGCGGGAAAATTTCCCCACCCGCGAATACGGCGCATTTGCCCTGCCCGCAGGAGAGTATACGGCGCTGCGCATAGAGCTGAACGAGGGCGCGGGGCAAAACTGGTGGTGCGTGGTGTTCCCGCCTCTCTGCCTTGCCGAGGCGGAGGAAGAGGATGATGCCCTTGCCCTTTTTGACGAGGGGGAAGTGCGGCTGATTTCCGGCTCAGGGAAAATTATCAAATTCCGCATTATAGAATGGTTTGCAGCCATTAAAAAGGCGGTTATTTAACTTGAATTTAACATAAATCCTCTTTTAGATTTTACTTGGCGCTTATATTATGGTACCATCGAATCTGCGGGTTTTCCCGGGAAATGAGGAAAAATACATGACTATTTTTGATGTGCTCACGCTGCTGGGCGGCCTCTGTCTCTTCCTGTTCGGTATGAATATCATGGGTAAGGCGCTTGAGGCCTGCGCAGGCAGCAGACTTTCCACTCTGCTCAGCAAGCTCACCTCCAATAAATTTGCCGGCTTCCTTACCGGTCTTGGTATCACCGCTGTCATCCAGTCCTCTTCGGCTACCACCGTTATGGTCGTCGGCTTCGTAAACTCCGGCCTTATGACCCTGAAGCAGTCCATCGGCGTTATCATGGGTGCCAACGTCGGTACCACCGTTACCGCCTGGATCCTCAGCCTTACGGGCGTAGAAGGCGCAGGCATTATGCAGCTGCTCAAGCCCTCTTCCTTCACTCCCGTTCTGGCTCTTATCGGTATTGGCCTTTATATGTTTGCCAAGACTGCCAAGAAGAAGGACGTCGGCATGGTTCTGCTGGGCTTTGCCACCCTTATGTACGGCATGACCATCATGTCTGACGCAGTTTCCGGCCTTAAGGACGTACCCGAGTTCCGCAATATCCTGCTCATGTTCTCCAACCCCATTCTCGGCGTACTTGCAGGTGTTGTTCTCACTGCTATTATCCAGTCCTCTTCCGCTGCGGTAGGTATCCTGCAGGCTCTGTCCTCCACCGGTCAGATAACCTTCGGCTCCGCTATTCCCATCATTCTCGGTATGGGCATCGGTACCTGCGTTACCGCAATGCTCTCCTCCATCGGCGCTAACCGCGATGCCCGCCGCGCCGCCACCATCCATCTGCTCTTCAACGTTATCGGTACGGTCGTATGGCTGGCTGCCTTCTACGCTGTGGACGCAGTTGTTGGCTTCACTTTCTTCGGCAACACTATCGACGAGTTCTGGATCGCCGTTGTAAACACCGTATTCAAGATGCTCTGCACCGTTCTTCTTATGCCCATGTCCGGCATACTGGAGAAGCTGGCCTGCATTATTATCAAGGATACCCCCAGCGGAGACAAGACTATCGAGCTGGACGAGCGTCTGCTGGCAACTCCCGCCGTTGCGCTGGAACGCTGCCATGCAGTTACCGTTACCATGGGCGAGGTATCTATCGAAGCTATCAAGAACGCCATGTCCATGCTCTCCAATCCCTTTGATAACAAGATGGCTCAGCTTGTCCGCTCTCAGGAGGACGATGCCGACCATTACGAAGATACCATCGGCAGCTACCTTGTAAAGCTCAGCGGCCACGCTCTTGCCGATACCGACAGCACCGAGGCTGCAAAGCTTCTGCGTATTATCGGTGACTTTGAGAGAATTTCTGACCATGCGGTCAACGTTCTTGAGTCCGTTGAGGAAATGAAGGACAAGAACATCGTATTTACTCAGGAAGCTCAGAGCGAGATAAAGGTTCTCACCGGTGCCGTCAGCGAGGTTCTCGACCTTGCCCACCGTGCATTTGAGGAAGGCGACCTTGAGGCCGCTACCCTCGTTGAGCCCCTTGAGCAGGTTGTCGATACTCTCAAGGAGCAGCTCCGCGCCCGCCACATCCTGCGTCTGCAGAAGGGCGACTGCACCATCGAGGCAGGCTTCGTATGGTCCGATCTGCTCACCAGCCTTGAGCGCGTAGCCGACCACTGCTCCAATATCGCAGGCTGCGTAGTCGAAACCGCCCACAGTGCCCTTGACCTCCACGAGTATATCCGCGGAGTGAAGGCAGGCAGCACCGACTTCAACGAAAGATACAGCGAGTTTGCAAAGAAGTACGCGCTTATCAAGGAATAATACAATGCGAGGCGCCCCGAAAATCGGGGTGCCTCTTCCGTTTTTCGGGGAATACATTGTGTCTGTCTTATCTTTTTCTGTTGCCAAGTGGAGTGGCTTATGATATACTACAATAAATCATTGTGCAGATTTGTAATCAAATAAAAAACAATTTATTAAAATATGAAAGAGGTATAGAACTATGAGCATGGAAATTCGCAATTATAGTTTTCCTAACAGCAAGCTGAAGGTCAAAGTTATGATCTCCGACGAGCTGGGCTTCTGCGTAACCAGCACCCTTATCATGGGCGAGAAGGACTGCGTTCTCGTTGACTGCCAGTGGACCCGCTCCAACGCATACCGCGTTATCGCTGAGATCTGCGAGACCAACCTGAACCTGAAGGCTGTCTTCGCTTCTCACGCTCACCCCGACCACTACTGGGGCATTGGCCACATCGGCGAAGCTTTCCCCGATGCTAAGCTCTACGCTATGGCTGAGGATCTGCCCGTTATCGACGAGCAGTTCAACTCCAAGACCGAGCACTGGGAGAGCGTTGTCGGTAAGGTCAACCTCTGCCGCCTGAAGCCCGTTATCGAGCCCCTGCCCGAGAGCAACATCATCGAGCTGGAAGGCGAAGAGATCATCGTTTATCCCCAGGTTTGGGGCGACCTGAAGTACAACACCGTTGTATGGGTTCCCTCCATCAAGACCTTCATCGGTTCCGACGTTCTCTTCCTGCACGCTCATCCCTTCACCTGCGAAGTTTCCCAGAAGGGCCGCTATAAGTGGTATCAGGAGCTCGAGAAGTTCTCCAAGTTCGGCGCAGAGCTGGTTGTTCCCGGCCACGTCAGACAGGGCGAGATCCTCGACGGCCGCGCATTCCAGTACACCATGGACTACATCCGTGAGACCGAGCGCGAGCTTGAGAAGACCACCGATGAGAAGGAATTCTTCTACGATATGTGCATGAAGTTCCCCGATGACGTTCTCGTATTCCTCTCCAACGATATGAACGCCAGCGTATTCCTTGGCGGCCGTGAGTGGAGCTGGAGCGACATGAACGACGATGACGGTATCCCCCTGCCCCGCTGGTGGGCTGAGGACTGATATCCTCCCCGATACATACCTGTAACTAATTAGGAAAGGAAGATTTCATAATGATTCAGCCTATTACTAAAATGGAAGGCGCTTTTTGCCTGAAGGGCAAGAACGTTATCGTTACCGGCGGTAACCGTGGTCTCGGCCTCGGTATCGCTGAAGCTATGGCTCAGGTTGGCGCAAACATCGCCATCTTCTGCCGTGACGCTGCTAAGGCCGCTGAGGCTCTCGAGATCCTCAAGCCCTACGGCACCACCTGCAAGAGCTATTCCTGCGACGTTGTTGATATGCAGAGCGTTCGCGACGCTGTTGCTGCTGCTTACGCAGATTTCGGCAACATCGATATCCTCGTAAACAACGCAGGCGTTTCCTGCACCAAGTCCCTTCTGGACATGGACGAGGACCTCACCGACTGGTACAGAGTTATCAATACCGACCTGAACGGCTGCGTTCACATGACCTATGAGGTCGCTAAGAGAATGCGCGATGCAGGCCAGGGCGGCAGCATTGTTAACGTTACCTCCAACGCAGGCTTCATGGTAAACCATGGCCAGCCCATGAGCCCCTACTCCTCCGCTAAGGCAGCTATGAACCACTTCACCCGCTGCATGGCTTGCGAGCTGGCTCCCTACGATATCCGTGTAAACGGTATCGCTCCCGGCTTCACCAACAGCGAGCTCTCCGTTCACATTCCTCCCGAGAACATGGCTCGCATCAACACCCAGACCGTTGCAGGCCGTTTCGGCGAGCCCATCGAAGTCGGCGCTCTCGCTGTTTTCCTTGCTTCTCCCGCAGCTGCTCAGATCACCGGTACCGTTCAGGTTATCGACGGCGGTTACATGCTCCGCTGCTGATACACGGCATTTGCTGAAATCAAACGAGGTTCCTCAGTCGAGGAACCTCGTTTTTGTTTATATCAACTTAGTTCAGCGGGAATCCGTGTTTTGGAGGAGTGTATATGGCTTCTCCCTTGGGGAGAAGCTGGCGGCGAAGCCGACTGATGAGGGTCCGCGTAAGCGGAAAAAGGATTAAAGTATTATATTTTCGGCACGGTGTGCCGCCCCTCATCCGTCAGTCGCTTTGCGACTGCCACCTTCCCCTCCGAGGGGGAAGGCTATTCATGGAGCAAGCAATGACAGTGGTTTTTATATGAGCATAGTATATTTGTAGAAAACACCCACCCTGACATGTGCAGGATGGATGTTTTTATAGCGTGAATTTTTCTTACTTCTTCTTGCCGAAAAGGCCGCCCAGCTTGCCGAGGGCGTCGCCGATATCGTCAATGGCAATCTTGGCCTTGATGCCGTCAACGATCTTTTCAATGGTATCGTTGGGGAGGTCTACGCCGAGCAGCTGCTCAACGGCAGAGATGGGATCGGACTTGAACTTTGCCTGCAGATCCTTGTCGTTCTGAATCTTTTCTACCAGTTCTTCGATTTTTGCCTTGATATCCATTTTTGTACCTCCGAGATTGTATTTATAAGGAAATTATTTGTGGGGTGTTTTGCGGCGTTCGCCGACTGAATTCAAATCAATCAAAACAGCGAGATCTGTGCCGTGTCGGGCATGTCGCCGAATGCGCCCGCCTCTTTCAGCTGCTCAATGTGGGTCTTGGAGACCTTGGGGCAGGCTGCGGAGAATTCCTCAATGGAGAGGAAGGTTTCGTTGCGGTGGGCTACGATGTCAAGGGCGGCGGACTCGCCCAAACCCGTGATGGCGGTAAAGGGCGGGATGAGCTTGTTGCCGTCTATCTTGAACATTGTGGCTTCGCTGCGGTAGAGGTCAACGGGGGCGAACTCGATGCCGCGCAGATACATTTCGTAAGCTACTTCAAGGGCGGTGAGCAGATCCTTTTCAGCCTGCTTTGCGTCCTGCTTGGCTTCGATCTCGTTTATCTTTCTGCGGATGCTCTCGGTGCCGCCGGACATGACCTCGAGATCAAAGGCCGGGGCGCGGACGCTGAAATAAGCGCAGTAGAAAGCCTGAGGACGGTGTACCTTAAACCAGGCGATTCGCACCGCCATGGTAACGTATGCAACCGCGTGAGCCTTGGGGAAGAGGTACTTTATCTTCTTGCAGGAGTCGATGTACCAATCGGGCACGCTGTTGTCGCGCATGAGCTGCTCGTCATCGGGTGCCAGACCCTTGCCCTTACGAACTTTTTCCATAATACTGAAAGAATTCTTGGGGGGCACGCCGCAGCTGATAAGGTAGATCATAAT
>JAFYLI010000089.1 GCA_017537165.1 Oscillospiraceae bacterium
GAAGTTGAAGACGGTGAAGAGGGTTACATAGTTGTAAACGGTATCGACGAGCATATGCCCGTTGGCCTGTTCACCTCCTACTTTGGCGACGCAGAGCGCACACAGCGTGAGCTGGGCGGTAAGTACTACAGCCTCGGCGATATGGCATGGCGTGACAGCGACGGCTACTATTGGTTCGTTGGCCGCGGCGATGATATTATCAAGTGCTCCGGCTACCGCATTGGACCTTTCGAGGTCGAAAGCGCCCTCATTGAGCACCCCGCTGTTGTAGAATGCGCCATCACCGCAGCTCCCGACCCCGTTCGCGGTCAGGTCGTTAAGGCAACCATTGTTCTTGCAAAGGGCTACGAAGCCTCCGATGCGCTGGTCAAGGAACTGCAGAACCACGTAAAGAAGGTTACCGCACCCTATAAGTACCCCAGAATCGTTGAGTTTGTGGACGAGCTGCCCAAGACTATCGGCGGCAAGATAAAGCGCGCTCAGATCCGCAGAGAGGACCACGAAAAAGCACCCCAGTAAGTCTGATTTCTGCTGCAGAAAACGGCAATTTACAAATATTTTCCAAAAGTTGGAAAATGCACTTGACTTTTATGTAAATATTTGGTAAATTGTATACAGTTAAGCTGGCAGGGGAGAGAAAGATTATGCCCTTAGCGTATATGAAAACGGAGGAAATAATCTTGGAAAAAGTGAGCAGAATTATATTTGCAGATCCAAATGAGGATTTTAGGCTGCTTATGGCAGAGGCAGCAGCGGGCGAAGAAGGCGTGGAAGTCATTGGCTCCACGGGCGACGGAGCTCAGCTGATAAGATTGATAGACGAAAAGAAGCCGGACGTTGTAGTAATGGATTTGGTGCTGCAGAGCAGGGACGGAATTTCCGTGCTGCGCGAATACAGCAGCAGAAGCGGCTACAGACCTGCATTTATCGTGGTTTCTGCGTTTATGCAGGAGAAGATAATTGCCGAGTCGGCTGCCCTTGGTGCTTATTATTTCATATCCAAGCCCTGCGACGTGCATGAGCTGTTCTGCCGTGTGCGTGAGGTTGCCACGGAAAGCCGCAGCGAAAGCGGTCTTGTAGGAATCAAAGGCAGCAAGAAGGCTGTCAGTGACCGACGGATAGAAAGCATGGTAACGGAAGTTATCCACGAGATAGGCGTTCCTGCCCATATCAAGGGTTACCAGTATATTCGCGAAGCTATTATACTGACAGTGAAGGACATGGAGCTGATAAACGCAGTTACCAAGGCCCTTTATCCCATGGTAGCCAAGAAATTTGCAACCACCTCGTCCAGAGTTGAGCGAGCCATTCGCCACGCAATAGAAGTTGCGTGGGACAGAGGCGATATAGAGGTGCTGCAGAAATATTTTGGGTACACTGTCAGCAATATAAAAGGAAAACCCACCAATTCGGAGTTCATCGCGCTTATCAGCGACCGTCTCCGTTTGCAGATAAAAGAACTGGGCGAATATGTGAAATAAAGATAAAACCATCAATGGAAGCTGAATTCCATTGATGGTTTTTTGTTTGTGTGTAAATTTACAAGAAGCTTGACTGCATCCGATGATAATTGCTGCAAAAGCGAACGCAAGAAAAAGAGAAGTATAGGTTTAACCTTCTCCTATGAGGAGAAGGGGGACCGCTTGCGGTGGATGAGGTGGGAAAAGACCGTAATGCACTAAAAACATGTCATGCTGAGGATTTGCCGAAGCATCTCCGCACCGATTATCTTGCAAAGCCTTTGACTGCTGCGGAGATTCTTCGCTTCGCTCAGAATGACATTATATTTTACATTTTGCGTGCAATCGTTTTTTCTGTGCTTATCGTTGGGAAAAGCTGTTTACTTACTTATCGCAATCCCTGCAGGCTATCTTCGCTACCTTCTGGAACTGATCGAGGATGAAACCGTAGTTGGCCTTGCGGTGGGGCATGCGGCACTTTTCGCAGTTCTTTATGCCTTTCTCTGTGTAGGAGAAATTACCTCCGCAGTGCTCTCCGAGAGGGTAGAGAGGGCAGTAGCAGAAAAGGCAGTTAAACTCATCTTCGCTTATTCCTTCGTGGCAAGGGAAATTCTCGCATTCCTTGTTGCAGAAATACGAGTAATGTTTATCTTTCCAGTAGGGCTGACCGTTATCCATAGCGGTGCCTCCTTATTTCATATGTTGTAGGGAACGCCGCCCTCGGCGCTCCGCGGCTATACTGACTTAATTATAACATACCGCAGCAGCATAGTAAACCTTGAAAATGGGTGCAATTTCCTCTTGCAAATCGAAGAAAATGGGTGTATATTTATAGAACAAATGTTCGATTAAAGAGGGGGCGGCGGGCCATGACTACCGATGAAAAACTGCAAATACTTACCGATGCGGCCAAATATGACGTGGCCTGCACGTCCAGCGGAGTTACCCGCGGCGGCAAAAAGGGGAGCATAGGCAGCGCGTCGCCTGCAGGCTGCTGTCATAGCTTTGCGGCGGACGGGCGCTGCGTTACCCTGCTTAAAGTACTCATGAGCAACGCCTGCTCCTACGAATGCGCCTACTGCGTCAATCGCCGCTCAAACGATGTGCCCCGCGCAACGTTTTCACCCAGAGAACTTGCTGATCTGACTATAGAATTTTACCGCCGCAACTATATCGAGGGTCTTTTCGTCAGCTCGGCAGTTATAGGAAACGCGGATTATACCACCGAGCGCATGATAGAGTGCCTGCGCATCCTTAGGGAAGAGTACCGATTCCGCGGCTACATCCACGCCAAGGCCATTCCCGGCACCGATGAGGCTCTGCTGACCCGCCTTGGCTACCTTGCCGACAGAATGAGCGTCAATATCGAGCTGCCCTCGGAAAACAGCCTTAAACTGCTGGCACCCGATAAAACGAAAACGGCCATACTTTCGCCAATGGGTCAGCTTAAGGAGCAGATAAAGGAAAACAGGGAAGACCTTGTGCTTTACCGCTCAACGCCCAGCTTCGTGCCTGCGGGGCAGAGCACGCAGATGATAATCGGTGCCACACCCGAAACGGATTTTCAGATACTCAATCTGGCGGAGGGACTTTATAAAAAGTACGATTTGAAGCGAGTGTTTTTCTCCGCTTATATCCCCGTGGTGGAGGGGCGCAATCTGCCAAGCCTGCTCACCAAGCCTCCGCTGCTGCGGGAGCACCGCCTCTATCAGGCGGATTGGCTGCTGCGTTTCTACGGTTTCCGCGCCTCGGAACTGCTGGACGAGGAGCATCAAAGCTTCAATCCTTATGTGGATCCCAAGTGCACATGGGCGCTGAATCATCCCGATTTTTTCCCCGTGGAGATAAACCGCGCCGATTACGAAGCCTTGCTGCGTGTGCCGGGAATAGGGGTAAAGAGCGCCCAACGCATAATCGTTGCCCGCAGGGTGGGGAGTTTGGATTTTGAAGATATGAAAAAGCTCGGAGTAGTAATGAAGCGAGCCCAGTTTTTCATCACCTGCCGAGGCCGAACTCTTGAAGGATTGAGCCTGCGGCGGGAGTACGTTATGCGCTCGCTGATGAGTGTGGATACCGCGAAACAGCTGGAAATGCCTGAAATGGAGCAGCTGAGTCTGTTTAACGGAGAGGAGTATACCAAATGTCTGACAGGTCAAATATGATATATTTTTACGATGGCAGCTTTGACGGTCTCATGTGCTGCATTTTTGAAAGTGTCTACCGCAATGAAAGGCCTGCCGCCATTCGGGAGCAGAATGACGGGCAGGAGAGCCTTTTTGAAGCGCGTACGGTGGAAACGGACGAGAGCCGCGCCCAAAGGGTCAAGGATGCCATCAAAGATAAAATATCCAAAAACGCCCTTAACTTTGTGAAAAAAGCATTTCTCACCTGCCTTGAGGACAAGGAACTGCTGATTTTCGACTTCCTGCGGGACGGCTTCAAGCGAGGATGGCTGAGCATGAACGATATTACGGGCAGATATATGCAGCCGCTGTATACTGCGGTGCGGGCGCTGGACAACGAGGCGGAGCTGCTCAAAGGCTTTGTGCGTTTTTCTGATCTGGGCGGCGTGCTGGTGTCGGTAATAGAGCCGAAAAACTATGTCCTGCCGCTGCTGATGGGGCATTTCTGCGCCCGCTTCCACGATGAATCCATAATGATCTACGATAAGACCCACCACATGGTTCTGCTGGGGCAAAACGGACAGGGGAAGATAGCTTATCTGGACGAATTTACCCCTGCCGAGGCAGATGCAAGAGAGCTGGAAATGCGCCGTATGTGGAAGCATTTTTACGATGCCATCGCCATCAAGGAACGCTATAATCCCCGCTGCCGCATGGGGCACATGCCCAAGCGCTATTGGGCCAATATGACCGAATTCTGGGAGGAGCGCTGCGCTCCTGCCGAAGTGGAGCAGGGCGGGAGATTTGCAATTGCGGATTGATACTTGACAAGTGTATGCGCGGGTGCTATACTGCCACTATAAATCGATAAAGCTAAACCGTTGATGCGGAGATAACGGCAGCCATGCCTTTACAGAGAGCCCGCGATGCTGAGAGTCGGGTGAGAAACAAACTGTCAAATGGACCGCTGAGGGTGCAGGTAATTCTGCGACGTGAGGACATACGTTAGTTGTCGGGGATATGTTGGTATCCTGCTAAGTGCACGGCAAGCCCGTGAATCAAGGTGGCACCGCGGATAAGATTTATTCGTCCTTGACAGAAGAGTACGTTTCTGTCAAGGACTTTTTTATTTTAGTGACCACTGCTTAAATCAGTTGGTGGTACTTGGACGGATAATTATTCCGCCACTCTGCACTCAAAATGCTCGGCAATACACAAAGTATTCCCTGCGCTTTTTCGCGCATTTGGCGAAAAATTCTCTCGTCCGACTATCCACCTTGATTTAATCAGTCGTCACTTCAGCGCCAACTGTTTAAATTAAATTGAAAAATAAACTAAATTAACATATATGGAGGCTTTTACAATGGTATTCAATGGTGTAGATTTTGAAACTTATTTCAAGAATTATCCCGATAAGGAAGGTTTCTTCGGCAAGTACGGCGGCGCTTTCGTTAACCCCGAACTGAAAAAGGCTATGGAAGAGATAACCGAGGCTTATTTTACTATCTGCAAGTCCAGAAAGTTTATTGCCGAGCTGCGCCGTATCCGCGCAGAGTTCCAGGGCAGACCCACTCCCATCTCCCATCTGGAGCGCCTTTCCAACGCTATCGGCAACGTTCAGCTTTACGCAAAGCGTGAAGACCTGAACCACAGCGGCGCTCATAAGCTCAACCACTGCATGGGCGAGGCTCTGCTGGCTAAGTTCATGGGCAAGAAGAAGGTCATCGCAGAGACCGGCGCAGGTCAGCACGGTGTTGCTCTTGCTACCGCAGCTGCTTATTTCGGTCTTGAATGCGACATTTATATGGGCGCTGTCGATATCAAGAAGCAGGCTCCCAACGTAGCCCGCATGAAGATACTGGGTGCAAACGTTGTTGAGGTAACCGAGGGTCTGCAGACTCTTAAGGAAGCCGTTGACGCAGCTTTCGCAGCATATGCAGAGGATTACGAGAACTCCATCTACTGCATCGGCTCCGTTCTTGGCCCCCATCCATTCCCCCTCATGGTTCGCGATTTCCAGAGCATCGTCGGTATCGAGGCCCGCGATCAGTTCATGGGTATGACCGGCGAGCTGCCCGACGCTGTTGTTGCCTGCGTAGGCGGCGGCTCCAACGCTATGGGTATTTTCTCCGGATTCCTCAACGATCCCGTTGACATTTACGGCGTTGAGCCTCTCGGCAGAGGCCCCGCCCTGGGCGACCACGCAGCCAGCCTGAAGTACGGCACCGAGGGCATCATGCACGGCTTCAACTCCATCATGCTCAAGGACGAAAACGGCGAGCCCGCTCCCGTTTACTCCGTAGCCAGCGGTCTGGATTATCCTTCCTCCGGCCCCGAGCATGCATTCCTCCACACTCTCGGCAGAGTCAAGTACGACGTTGTTGACGACGAGGAGACCATCGACGCATTCTTCAAGCTCTCCCGCATGGAGGGTATCATTCCCGCTATCGAGAGCGCCCACGCAGTTGCATACGCCATGAAGCTGGCCAAGGAGATGGGCACAGGCTCCATCCTCATCAACCTCTCCGGCCGCGGCGACAAGGATATGGACTACGTCATCGAAAACTACGGCATCAGATAAAATCAAGGGAACGTCTTAAGGACGGATGCTTGTAAAACAGTTTCAGCCTCGGCAGAATTTGTCTGCCGAGGCTGTTCTTGTATATCCTGCGGAGGTATGATAGACTAAATCGGGCTGATAAAACTGAGTTTGAGGTAGGAACAATGGAAATTACTCTGCTTAATGAAAATAACTTTTGTCATGATTCGCTGGACTCCTTTTCTCGTTATCAGATAGTTGAATATGAGTATCGTTTGATTCGTGGAGAATTGCAGTTGCGTCACAATCCGGTCATTGACGATTGGTCGGCAGAACGAAAAAGGGAAAAAGCCGCTGAAATATTGAGTGGTCAGCACATTGTTTATGGCGCTGTGGACGGAAATCGTATTGTAGGAATTATTCTGCTGTGTTTGGAACTTGACCACAACAGAATGATCATTGACAGCTTCCACGTTTCGGCAGATAAACGTCGCTGCGGGATAGGAAGGAAATTGTTTGAGGCGGCAAAAAAAGAAGCAAAGAAACGAGGCGCGGCGGCACTGTATGTGTCAGCAAGTCCGGCACAGGAAACAATAGATTTTTATGTAGCAATGGGATTTAAGGTTAGTTCGAATCCCATAGAAGCTTATGCAGATGACGAGCCTTGCGACATTCAAATGGAATGTGAAATATGATTGCTTTGCGGCGAGCTGAGAAACCTCAATTTGTCGAACAGATATAAGGACGTTCCCTTTTTCTTTACTTTTGCCCGATGAAGTGATAAACTTGTTACATATAAATTAAATCAAAGGAGCGACGACTATGTATCAGTGTAAATATCCGCACCTTTTCTCTCCCATAACCCTCGCGGGAACTCTGTTTAAAAACCGCCTTTTTGCTTCTCCCACCGGCGGTCAGCATACCCATTACATGAACCATCCCATCAACGAAATGATCTGCTACTATGAGCGCAAGGCAATCGGCGGCGCAGCCTCCGTCTGCATCGGTGACGCAATGGTAGACTCCGAGATAGCTCTCGCCAACGGCGCGCATATCCTGCTGGACGACCAGACAGGCAAGTCCCACCTCAATAAGCTCTCCGACGCTATCAGCCGCCACGGCGCGGTTGCGTCCATCGAGCTGAGCCACGGCGGCAGCGGCGCAAGAATTTCCTATAACGAGGGCCACACTATCTACGGCCCCGTCGCCAGCGACAGCAACAGCTTCGGCAAGCCCATCCACGCCGAGCCCATGACCGAGGAGATCATTCAGCGCACTATCCGTAAGCACGCTGAGGCAGCCGCATGGGCAAAGCAGTGCGGTTTCGGCATGGTTACTCTCCACGGCGGCCACGGCTGGCTGCTCCATCAGTTCATGTCTCCCACCCTCAATACCCGTACCGATGAGTGGGGCGGCAGCTTTGAGAAGCGTATGCGTTTCCCCATCGCGGTCATCAAGGCCGTTCGTGAGGCAGTAGGCCCTAATTTCCCCATTGAGATCCGTCTCAGCGGCTCCGAGTGCTACGAGGGCGGCTACGATGTCAATTACGGTATCAAGATCGCCAAGGAGCTTGACGGTCTGGTAGATCTGCTCCATATTTCCGCAGGCAGCCATGAGGACGACCGAGTATTTACCGTTACCCATCCCAGCATGTTCCTTGAGGACGGCGTAAACGTAAAGTATGCAGCAGAAATCAAGAAGCACGTAAAAACTCCCGTTGCAACCGTTGGCGCGCTCAGCGAGCCTGAGTTCCTCGAGGAGATCATCGCCAGCGGCAAGGCCGACGTTGTTGAGCTTGCCCGTGGCCTTATCTGCGATCCCGACCTGCCCATCAAGGCCCGCAGCGGCAGAGACGATGAAATAGCTCACTGCGTGCGCTGCTTCACCTGCTTCTCCAGCCTTATGACCCGCGGTCAGTTCTGCTGCGCACTTAACCCCGAACTTTCCAACGAGCACGATACCAAGTATGACCGTCCCGCAGCAAAGAAGCAGAAGGTTCTTATCGCAGGCGGCGGCGTAGCCGGTATGCAGGCAGCTCTTACCGCATCCAAGCGCGGACACGAAGTTATCCTTTGCGAAAAGGGCGAGCGCCTCGGCGGCGTTCTCCGCTGCGAAGAGCTGGTGCCCTTCAAGAAGCATCTCAGTCAGTATCTTGACCTGCAGGAGCGCATGATTGGCCGCGCACCTATCGAGGTTCGCCTTAATACAGAAGTAACTCCCGAGCTTGCTCAGGAGATAGCTCCCGACGTTATCATCGCCGCTATGGGCGCAAAGCCCGCAAATCCCCCCATCCCCGGCATCGAAAAGGCCGTAACCGCCGAGGAAATGTACGTAAATCCCGAGCAGTCAGGCAAGAAGCTGGTAGTTCTGGGCGGCGGTCTGGTTGGCTGTGAGCTGGCTATATTCATGGCAGGCCGCGGCTGCGACGTTACCGTTGTGGAAATGGCACCCGCACCCAACTTTGGCTGGAATATTCTGCAGGGTCAGTCCGTAAATATCGAGTTTGAAAAGCTGGGCATCAAGCTCTGCACCAAGACCAAAGTCAAGGCCATTGAGGACGGCGTGGTTATCGCCGAAGGCCCCGAGGGTGAAGTTCACTTCGAGGCAGACTCCGTTGTCGCTGCGCTGGGCATGAAGCCTCTGCGCGAGGAGGCTTTGGCACTGTCCCTCTGCGCTCCCGAATTCCATCAGATAGGCGACTGCCGCGACGTAAAGAATATCTATTCCGCAACCAATGCCGCATACCAGATCGCAATGGATCTCGGCAGAGTATAATTTACCGTATAAATCAGAAACACCGTTCGGAAGACCGAACGGTGTTTTTGCGATGTTGGTGGCTGCCGGAAGCGGGCGATTAAATTTCGACGATATATCAAAATGGTTTGACGCAAAATGTTTACTGTGTTAAACTCTAAATATACGCAATAAGGAATTAACATCGCTGTGAAAGTGAGGATGAATATGGATAACGAAAAGGATATGTCTGCGGTCAACGTGGTAAATGACGGCCGAAGCAGAATGGAGCAGATTGAATATTGGCTCACGAATAATTTTTGGTTTCATTATAAGTGGTATTTCATCGTAGGCGTTTTTGCGATCACTCTGCTGATAATGGTAGTAGTGGGTGTGGCATCCAAAATCGAATATGACTGGACGGTAATATATGCCCACAGCGGAGCAGCCGACGAGGCATCGGTGAAGGATATTGAGGGCATTATGAAAGATATTCTGCCCGAAACCGGCGATAATCGCCGCGTATCCGTCAAGGTGATCGAGATGGCTGATACCTCCGACGGCGTTATGGCAGCCTACGGCGAGCAGCGCCTTTACAGCCACCTGAACGATCAGAATATAATGCTCTTTGTCATGGATAAAGGCCAGCTTGATACGTTTACAACTCTCGGATATTTTGAAGATGCGGTAGAGATGAAGGCCATGCCCGGACTCTATTGCGCGACCAATGATTCGCCCGTAGAATATCTGAGTTGCGAAGACCCCCGCTACTGCGATTTCCCCCAGGATTTCCTTGACGAAGTATATCTGGAATACGTGGCGGAGCATGAAGAATTCATGGCAGCCGCCAAGGCAGCCCTGACTCAGCTGGGTTAATTTGATTTGGAAGGAAGAAACGGAAATGAGTGTAAAACTTGATCACCGCAGCGCTATATTTAAGCCTATAAAGATAGGCAGCAAGATTTGCAAAAACCGCATTGAGATGGGCCCTGCAGGATGCTTCCTTACCGCACCCGGCAGCCGCAACTCCGTGCAGTTCATGGAATACGTAAAGGGTATCGCCGAGAGCGGCGCGGGTATTATCACCATGGGCGTAAGCTCCGTAGATCCTCCCAGAGGCAATGGCGGACGAATTCTCAACGTGGGCGATATGGGCTTTATCCACGACCTGAGCGAGATAACCGACCTTATCCACCTGAAGGATGCTCTTGCAAGTATAGAGCTTGCCCATAGCCGCTATATGATGGCACCTCCTCACAAGGTGGTCAACGAGACCTCCATTGAGGATATAGAAGAGATCTTCCGCTTGTTTGCCGAAGGCGCAGAACGCTGCCTCCGCGCAGGCTTTGACATGATAATGATACATGGCGGCCACGGCAATGTGCCCTCCATGTTCTTCTCTCCCATGCACAATAAGCGTACCGATAAGTACGGCGGATCCTTTGAAAACCGCTGCCGCTTCGCCATGGATCTGCTGGACGCTATCCGCGCCAAGGTTGGCGATAAGCTGGCCATCGAGTACCGTATCAGCGCCGAGGAACTTATTGAAGGCGGCGCGGAAATGCCCGAAACCATTGAGTTTGCAAAGCTCATTCAGGATAAGATCGACCTTATCCACGTCAGCCGCAGCCTGCTGGAGGTAGAGGAACTGCTGCCTCCCATGTTCCCGCCCACGTATCTGCCCCGTGCTATCAATCTTGACGCAGCTATTGAGTTCAAGAAGGCTCTGCACATCCCCGTAAACGTAATCGGCGGCTTTGACCTTGAGCACGCGGAAGTGGCTGTCAGCGCAGGTCAGACCGATATGGTCGCCATGGTACGCAATATCCTTGCCGATACCAACTGCGTAGAGAAGGCTCGCCGCGGCAAGGCCGATACTATCCGCCCCTGCGTGCGCTGCAACAGCTGCATCCACAGCACCCATTCCTGCTTCCTGCCCATCCGCTGCGCGGTCAATCCCCTTATCGGCCGCGAGGCTCTGTATATCGACCGCTCTCCCAGACTGCATCCCAAGAAGCTGCTGGTAGTCGGCGGCGGCCCCGGCGGCCTTGAGGCTGCCCGCACCGCATCCTCCCGCGGCCATAAGGTAGTGCTTATGGAGAAGGCAAATGAGCTGGGCGGCGCCCTCATCATGGCAAGCGCAGCCGAGTTCAAGAAGGATATGCGAAAGTACCTTGACTGGTCCATCCGCAGCGTTATGGAGGATCCCAATATTGAGGTTCGCATGGGCTGCGAGGCCACTCCCGAGAACATAGCCGAAGTGGCTCCCGACGCTCTTATAATCGCCGTAGGCGCAAAACCCATCATCGTTCCCATGCCTTCCGATAAGAACGGTAAGACCGTTTGGGTAGGCGACGTTGAGCTGGGCAGAGCAGAGGTAGGACAGAAGGTAGTCATTGCAGGCGCAGGCTTCACCGGTCTTGAAATGGCCCTAACTCTTGCCCGCGCAGGCAAGGAAGTTACCGTCATCGATATGCTCCCCGAGGAGAAGATCGGCGCCGATGGTATCACCATCAGCATGACCTGCCTCAAGCAGCTCCTTGCAAAGGAGAACGTGAAGTTCCGCTGCTCCGTAAAGCTGGAGGACGTAAACGACGAAGGCGCTGTCATTTCCTATGAGGGCGGCAGCGAGACCATCCCCTGCGACAATGTGGTGCTGTCCCTCGGCGTTCGTCCTGACCGCGCAACCGCCGAGAAGCTGGCAGACTGCGTCGGCGAAAGCTACATAATCGGAGACAGCTCCTACCGCGGCGGTACTCTTTGGAAAACCACTCAGCTTGCTTTCGACACCGCAATGAGACTGTAATTTAATATTAAAAGCAAAAACTCCCCGCTGATAATCAGCGGGGAGTTTGTTTGTTATTGGGTATTTAATTAGTACATACCGCCCATGTCGCCTGCAGCGGGAGCTACGGGAGCGGGGGGCTCGGGCTTGTCGGCTACGAGAACCTCGGTGGTGAGGAGGGTGGAAGCGACGGAAGCTGCGTTCTCAAGAGCGGAACGGCAAACCTTTGCGGGGTCAACGATACCGCACTCTACCATGTCGCAGAATACTTCCTTGGCAGCGTCGAAACCGAAGTTGGCGCGGCGGCTGTTCTTGAGCTTCTCGAGGATTACGGAGCCCTCAAGACCTGCGTTGGCAGCGATCTGACGGATGGGAGCCTGCAGAGCCTTGGCAACGATCTGAACGCCGGTCTTCTCATCGCCGGTGAACTTGGGCAGGATCTTCTCAACAGCGGAAGCTGCGGTTACGAATACGGTGCCGCCGCCGGGAACGATGCCCTCTTCAACGGCAGCGCGGGTAGCGTTGAGAGCGTCCTCGATGCGGAGCTTCTTCTCTCTCATCTCAGCCTCGGTAGCTGCGCCGACCTTGATAACTGCAACACCGCCGGAGAGCTTAGCAACGCGCTCCTGCATCTTCTCGCGGTCATAGTCGGAGTTGGTAACAGCGATCTGAGCCTGGATCTGCTTGATGCGGCCCTGGATCTCGGAAGTTGCGCCTGCGCCGTCAACAATGATGGTGGACTCCTTGAAGCACTTTACCTGGCGAGCGGTACCAAGAACGTCGAGACCGACTTCCTTGAGATCCATGCCCAGGTCGGAGGAAACAACGGTACCGCCGGTGAGGGTAGCGATATCGATGAGCATTTCCTTACGTCTGTCGCCGAAACCGGGAGCCTTTACGCAAACGCAGTTGAAGGTGCCGCGGAGCTTGTTGAGGATGAGGGTAGCGAGAGCTTCGCCCTCAACGTCCTCAGCAATGATGAGCAGGCTCTTGCCTACCTTAACAACCTGCTCGAGGATGGGAAGAACTTCCTGAATGTTGGAGATCTTCTTGTCGGTGATGAGGATGAAGGGATTGTCGAGAACGGACTCCATCTTGTCGGTATCGGTTACCATGTAGGGAGTGATGTAGCCGCGGTCGAACTGCATACCTTCAACAACTTCGCTGTAGGTCTCAGCGGTCTTGGACTCTTCAACGGTGATAACGCCGTTCTGAGAAACCTTTTCCATAGCCTCGGCAATAAGGGTACCGATGTGCTCGTCGCCGGAGGAAACGGTGCCGACGCGGGCAATGTCCTCGGTGCCGCTTACGGGCTGAGCAACTTCCTTGATGGCAGCAACAGCGGCCTCAACAGCCTTCTGGATACCGCGGCGCATAACCATGGGGTTGGAGCCTGCGGCAATGTTCTTCAGACCTTCCTTGATGATAGCCTGAGCGAGAACGGTAGCGGTGGTGGTACCGTCGCCGGCTACGTCGTTGGTCTTGCTTGCAGCTTCCTTAACCAGCTGAGCGCCCATGTTTTCAAAGGGGTCGGCCAGTTCGATCTCCTTGGCGATGGTAACACCGTCGTTGGTGATCAGGGGAGCGCCGTACTTCTTGTCGAGAACAACGTTGCAGCCCTTGGGGCCCATGGTGATCTTGACGGTATCTGCAAGCTGGTTTACACCGCGCTCAAGAGCGCGGCGAGCGTCTTCGCTATATTTAAGCATCTTAGCCATTTTGAAAATCCTCCTGTTAATTACTCTACGATAGCAAGAATATCCTGCTGGCGAACGATGGTGAGTTCAACGCCGTCGATCTTGACCTGAGTGCCGCTGTACTTGCCGGTGATGACCTTGTCGCCGGTCTTTACGGTCATTGCGACCTCGTTGCCGTCGATAACGCCGCCGGGGCCAACTGCGATAACTTCGAAGATCTGGGGCTTTTCCTGAGCAGCGCTGGTGAGGATGATGCCGCCCTTGGTGGTCTCCTCTGCCTCAACCTGCTTGACGATAACTCTGTCAGCCAAAGGAATAAGCTTCATAATATATTACCTCCTGAATTATGTCCGAAATACATGCCGGTGAAAATTTCCCGATTGGATTTCGTAGTTTGTTATTTTATAGATTAGCACTCTTGGGATATGAGTGCTAACGGTTATTATAATAATCTATGTAGTTGGAATAATCAAGCATATTTTGCGAAAAAAGCAAAAAATTTTTATGAATTTCGGGTGCCTAAAAAGGATGTACCCTCGGGGAAGATGAAATTGACAGCACCGGGCTCCATGCGGAATGTGGGGGTCTTGGAGAAGATAGCCTCACCGTCCACGTTTATGCCCAATTCTTCTTCGCTTTCAAAGGAAATCTCCGTGCAGCGATGGTGGCTGATATGAGAGGTCAGCTCTTGATAGCGGCCTTTTGCGTATTTGCCGATGAGCATTAAGAACTTGAGGCGGCTGACCTTCTTTACGATAAGCACATCCATAAGTCCGTCATCGGGCGCGGCGTCGGGAACGGGATTGAAGCCGCCGCCGTAATAGCGTCCGTTGCAGGCACATACAAGAGCGAACTCGCCGTCCAGAACCTGACCGTCCAGCTTTATTTTAAGCGGGCGGTTTATGCCCTTGACAAAATGAACGAGCAGGGAAACAACATAGCCCATCGTGCCGGAAATGAAGGGATTCTGAGTGTACTTGTGAACGCCTATACCGACTCTGGCATCGAAGCCGAGAGAGCAAATGTTGATGGACTTGCGGCCGCATACGTCGATAAGGTCTATGGGGTGGGCCTTGCCGTTTACAAGGGCCTTCAAGTCGGTGAACAGAGAAGTGTCATTGCCGAACATGCGCAGGAAATCGTTGCCCGAGCCGCTGGCGTAATGGGTGATCGCCACGTGGGGGAAGCCTGCCGCGCCGTTGACGCATTCGTTGAGAGTTCCGTCGCCGCCGCAGGCATATACTCGCAGGTCAGCACCCTTTTCGGCTTCGGAGCGCACTTTTTCGGTTGCGTCAAGTGGGGCCTTGGTAACGTATATCTCAAATTCATCGCCGCTGTCTGCCATGGCTTGGCGGATATTATTGCTCAAAACCTCGGGGTCGGTGTTCTTGCCTGCAGTCGGATTTATAATGAAAAGGTGCTTCATATCTTTCCCATCCGTTCCTCTTATTTATACATGTAGAGCTGGCACTGGATCATTCCGTTGTATACCTTGCGGCGCTTGTCGGCCTTTTTGCCGAAGCACTTTTCGAAATCAAGGTCGGATGTGAGCACGTAGAAGCTCCAATCGTCCAGCTTGCGCCAGATGCGGCCCAGATTGCGATAAAGGTCTTCAGCCTGCTTTACGTCCATAAGACGCTCGCCGTAAGGGGGATTTGCCATAATGATGCCCTTGCCCTCAGCGGGGGGAGTGAAGGCCAGTGCGTTGGCGCAGGAGAAGTGGATAAACTCGGAAACTCCGGCGCGGCGGGCATTTTCCTGAGCGATGTCTATGCAGGCGGGGTCAATGTCGGATGCGAAAATCTTGTAATCGCCGCGGAATTCGGCAGCGCGAGCCTCGTCGCGGGCCTCCTTCCAAACCTTGCGGTCGAAGCAAGTCCAATTTTCGGCGGCGAAGCGGCGGTTTACGCCGGGTGCGCGGTTGATGGCTGCCAGTGCAGCTTCGATAGCGATGGTGCCCGAGCCGCAGAAGGGATCGCAGAAAATGTCGCGGCCTTTGAAGCGGGATATCTTTACCATTGCAGCGGCCAAAGTTTCGCGCAGGGGAGCGAGGTTGGCGTTGGGGCGGTAGCCGCGCTTGTGAAGCGCGGGGCCGCTGGTATCCAGATAGATGGAGGCGCGATCGTTCATAATGGAGAAGCGGATCTGATAGCGGCTGCCGGTTTCGGGAAGCTGCTCAATGTGATATTTGCCGCCAAGACGCTTGGCGACAGCCTTCTTTATCATGCCCTGACAGGTGGGAACGGACATAAGCTGGCTGTTCAGGCAGTGGCCCTTTACGGGGAACTCGCCGTCCTTGGGGATAAAGTTTTCCCAAGGCAGGGCGTATACACCCTCAAAAAGATCGTTGAATTCATGAGCGGGGAACTCGCCCATAAGTATCTGTACGCGCTCACCGGTGCGCAGGCGGATGTTTGCCTTGGCAATATCAGCGGCGTTACCTTCAAAGAGAACTCGGCCCGTTTCGGCGGTAACGTCGTTCATGCCCATGTATTTCAGCTCATCCGCAGCAAGGCCTTCAAGGCCGAAAAGGCAGGGAACACAAAGCTTCATCGTATCAATCCTTTCTCAGCTGCGCCATGTAGCTGTGCCAGTCTTCAACGTGTCCGTGGTCAAGTATCTCGAAGCCTGCTGCCTCAACTGCGGCGCGGACTTCATCCTCGCGGCCGTCAATAATGCCGGAGCAGATGAACTTACCGTCGGGCTTGACCCACTTGGCAGCGTCGTTCACCAGCGCGATGATAACGTCGGAAACGATGTTTGCCAGGACAAGGTCATACTTCTGTGCATCTATTTTGGTGCGGAGAGAGCGGTTTTTCAGTACGTCACCTGCGTAAACGGTGTAGATGTCGGTGCCGATGTTGTTCAGCTGTGCGTTTTCCATTACGATGTCGGGAGCCTTATCGTCAATGTCGCAGCCTATAGCCATTTTGGAGCCGAGGCAAAGCGCAGCAATGGAGAGAATGCCGCTGCCGCAGCCAAGGTCGAGGACTGCATCGGCAGTGGGAGCGTACTTTTCAAGGCGCTCAAGGCACATTCTGGTGGTAGGATGAGTGCCGGTGCCGAAAATAAGGCCGGGATTAAGGCGCAGTATGCTGCGGCCCTCAGCCTCGGGAGCCTCTTCCCATTCGGGAACTATCAGCAGCTTTTCGCCTACCTTGATGGGCTTATAATACTGCTTCCAGTTGTTTTCCCAATCCTCGTCGCGGACTTGACGTGCAGCGGGAACGTAGCCGTGGGGCGCCAGCTCGGCCGTCAGTCGAGCCAGCTCGGCCTTGCCGTCCTCATCGTCGGAAAGGTAGAACTTGACGATGCTCTTGCCGTGCATATCGCGGCTGAGATCCTCGTCAACGTAATCCCAATACTGACGGTTTTCGTCCATGAACTTTTCAAAATCATTTCCGTCCTCTATAACGAGTCCGGAAACGCCCATGCCCTCAAGCAGATCGGAGAGCGCTTCGGTGCCCTTGCGGGCCTCTATGCTAATTTCCAGCCATTCCATAGTGAATACCTCCGGAATAAAAATCTCAATTCAAAATAGTATACCATGTTTGAAGCGCAAAGGCAACCGTTGAGCACAAATTTGGGAATCGAGAATTGGCAGGGGGGGCAGAACGAGTTTTTATTGTAGGGAGCGCCGCCCTCGGCGCTCCGCCGATTAGCAAGGCAGCTAAATCTACTCGGGAGATTGCCTCTCTGCATGAAACCGTTTCCGTTGAAAACAACAAAAACCCCACATCTGCAAAATTTGCAGATGTGGGGTTTATCATCTTATGAACTAATTACAGCAGGATAACGCCGGCCTCTTCACAGGCAGACATATTTTCCTCGTCCCAAAGGGAGGACTGTACCTCGCCGATGTGAGCCTTGCCCAGCAGGAGCATGGATACGCGGGACTGGCCGATACCGCCGCCCATGGTGAGAGGCAGCTCACCGTTAAGGAGCATCTTGTGGAAGGGCAGCTCGCGGCGGTTGTCGCAGCCGGAGATGGAAAGCTGACGGTCAAGGCTTTCGGGGTCAACACGAATACCCATGGAGGAAAGCTCCATAGCACGCTGGCCGATGCTGTCCCATACCAGCAGATCGCCGTTGAGGCTCCAATCGTCATAGTCGGGGGCGCGGCCGTCGTGAGGCTCGCCGGAACGGAGCTTGCCGCCGATGCCGATAATGAAGGTTACGGGATGTTCTTTTACAAAGGCATTCTCGCGGTCCTTGCCGTCCAGCTCGGGATAGAGATCCTCCAGCTCCTGGCTGGTTACGAAGGTAACCTCCTTGGGAAGCTTAGGCAAAACGGAAAGCTGGGGGAATACGCTGCAGAGAACTTTCTGGGTGTCTGCCAGCGCGGAAACGATGGCGCGAACGGTTTCCTTGAGATAGTCTGCGGTGCGTTGGTCGGCGGTGATTATCTTTTCCCAGTCCCACTGGTCAACGTAGGCGGAGTGAAGACTGTCGAGATCCTCGTCGCGGCGGATAGCGTTCATATCCGTGTAAAGACCCTCGCCGGGAGCGAACTGATAACGCTTGAGAGCAAGTCGCTTCCACTTTGCAAGGGAGTGTACCACCTGGGCAGTATCCTTTACGCCGTTTACGTCAAAGGCAACGGGGCGCTCCACGCCGTTAAGGTCATCGTTAAGACCCGAAGCGGCGGAAACGAAAAGGGGAGCGGATACTCGGTGCAGGCGCAGTGCGCCGGAAAGATCGTCCTCGAAAAGACGCTTGAGCAGGCCGATAGCTCGCTGAGTTTCGTATATGGAAAGCAGAGGGGCATAACCCTCAGGTAGAATGGATTTGGCCATAGTGAACCTCCAAATGAAAAGGTTGATTCATGCATTATATATCAATTTAGCGTAAAAAGCAATACGCACAATTAAACTGTTTGCTTGACGGAAAACTCTGCGCGTGATAACATTAAGAAATAATGAAATTACGGGAGATGAGTATCACGGAAACACAGTACACAACCATGTGGAACAGGGGATACATATGCGCCTTTATCGCCAATGCACTTCTCTGCTTTTCACAGAACTTCCTTAACACCCTCGTATCCGAGTACGCCGGTATCCTCGGCGCGGGCACGGTGTTGGCGGGTGTAATAACGGGTCTGTATTTCGGAATATCCTTCGCTGCGCGTCCTTTCTCGGGCCCTGCGATAACGAAGCTGAATAAGAAACATATAATGTACTTCGCCTACGGCATGGGCGTTATCGTAAATGTTGTTTACGCAATAAGCTCCAATACGAGCCTGTTCATAGTGGCCCGCGTTCTTCACGGCATCCAGTTTGCCTTTATCGGTTCACTCAACCTCGTTCTTGCGGCGGACTATCTGCCCAAGGATAAGATGGGCAGCGGCCTCGGCTTCTTCGGCGTTGGCGGCGCTATCACCACCGCTATCGGCCCCACCATCGGCATGAGCATTTGCGATTGGGGTAACGCTACCTTCGGCGGCACCGCAGGCTATAAGATAGTTTTCCTTGTTTCCGCAGCCTGCATGCTGGTTTCCATCCTGCCCTGCGCACTTATGCCCTATAAGCGTGAGTCCAAGGAAGAACTGGATAAGCTGGGCAAGTGGTATAATAATATCATCGCCGTTGAATCCATATTCCCCGCAATTCTGATGCTTCTCTTCTCCATGGCAAGCATCATGTATACCTCTTATATGAAGCTCTTCGCTCAGGAGCGCGGCATTGAAAACATCGGCTATTTCTTCACCGTTTACGCTCTTATCCTGCTGGCTGCCCGCCCCATGTGCGGCAAGCTTCTTGATAAGTACGGTATCAAAAAGATCTTTTATCCCACGGTTGTTTGCTTCGTTCTCTCTTTTATAATCGTCGGCAGCAGCCATACTCTTTGGATGACCTTCGTGGGCGCTGTTCTTGCCGCTATAGGCTACGGTGCGCTGCAGCCCTCTATCCAGACCCTTTGTGTCAGCTGTGTAGAGCCCCTGCGCCGCGGCGCTGCCAGCAATACCAATTATTTCGGTATGGATCTCGGCTACTTCCTCGGCCCCATCGTAGGCGGCTTCGTGGTAGACATCAGCGGCAGCTACGCAACCATGTATTATACCGCGGTAATTCCCCTCATCCTCGGCACGGTGATTTTCACTATAGGCTGGGGCAAATTCAAGAATTATCTCAAATAATTATAGCGGGAGGAAATTGCGGCTTGCTTTTTCCTCCCGCCTCTGCTATACTTTTATAGCCTAATGTGCAGACGTATCGAAGTGGTCATAACGGGGCTGACTCGAAATCAGTTTGCGAGCAATCGCACGTGGGTTCGAATCCCACCGTCTGCGCCATAGAAAAAAGACCGACAAGTTTCGACTTGTCGGTTTTTCTGTTAAATCCACCCTTGTTATGTGATTGTAAAATTCCGAAAATTATGGTATAATGAATAAAATATATGAAGACCTTAAGGAGGTGTGAAATGGCACTTGAAAATAAACTTGGACTTACAAGTTCGGCGGAACTTGCCCGAGAGGAAGAACGTATCAGCAAGAAAAAAGCCCTTGAATTGTTTGAAAGCGGAATGCTTGATAAGCTGGAAGCGGGTACATTTGCAGCCTTGAAAACTATCCATAAGCACCTTTTCGAAGATCTTTACGACTTTGCGGGAGAAATCAGAACGGTAAATCTTGCAAAGGGAAACTTTCGTTTTGCTCCGGTGATGTACTTGGAATCAGCCATTGCGAACATTGAAAAAATGCCGCAATCCACCTTTGATGAGATCGTTGAAAAATATGTGGAAATGAATATTGCGCACCCTTTCAGAGAGGGGAACGGACGCAGCACCCGTATTTGGCTGGATTTGATTTTTAAAGCTGAGCTGAAAAAAGTAGTTGATTGGAGTAAAGTGGATAAAGAAGACTATCTTCTTGCCATGGAGCGCAGCCCAATCAGGGATATAGAAATCAAGCACGTTCTTAGAGCTGCCCTTACCGATGATATAAGCAGCAGGGAAATTTACATGAAAGGTATTGACCACAGCTATTATTACGAAGGGTATACCACCTTTAAGATAGAAGAACTGTAAAACAAAGGTATGTTATGACGAAAGCGGAAATTATTGAGCGATTGAAGCGGTTGGATTATGCTTGCAGCGAATATTGGGTTGTTGCAGGTAGTGCAATGGTTATGCATGGCTTGAGAGAGACTACGAACGATATAGATTTGGGCTGTACCAAAGCACTGGCTGACGTATTGGAAAGCAGAGGGTATAAGGCGGATATGTTAGCCGATGGAACGAGAAAAATATTAGTAGCCGAAGATGTGGAAATTTTTGAAGGTTGGCTGTTTGATGATGTAGTTACGGTAGAAGGGATATCTGTGATTTCATTAAAAGGCCTTCTTGAAATGAAGAAAAGGCTTGGAAGAGCAAAAGATACTAAAGATGTAGAATTGATCGAAGAAGCACTTTTGAAAATATAAGTTCAAAAACAAAATCCCTTGGAGTATTTATACTGCCCCAATTTGTGCTGTCCGTACAAATTGGGGCAGTATATTTTTGATGAACCGGGGTTTTATAGCCTAAAGCGGCCTCGACCTGCTCATAATATAGTAATGATAATACTCATCAAGCAGTTTTGGGACATCCGCAGCGGCAGTTGACCCGAAGCCGAGAGAGTTGACCTGCAAGTTTTTATGCTGCGGAATTCATTTGTGCGGGCGGTATGGAAGGGGAGGGGAGCTTGGGCGAAAACAGGCTCATAAAAATTTAATAGTCGGCAATGGCGTAAAACCAAGGAAATTGTCGCAAATGGCAGGCCTGAGAGGTTGACAATTTCCTTGTTAACAACTATAATACTGCTGATTCGCTTATTCGATGAAGTCTTTTCTATGGCAACAGGGAAAGATGTAAATGATTTTTTTGTGAAAATTTCTTGCAAGAAATCACATAGATGTGCCGCATTTTTGCGGTACGGTTGAAAAAGCAACAAATTGTATGCGTTTTTCAACAATGAAGCGATGTGGTCAGGTTCGCTTTCAAAATTTGTTGCCGCCCTCCCTTACCTTTGAGGTCGGGGAAAACAAAATTCTAAAAACAAAAAATTTAGGAGGATATCAACATGAAGAAACTGATTGCGCTGCTTCTGGTTGTGGTCATGGTATGTGGCCTGGCAGCTTGCGGCAAGACCAACACTGAGACTCCTGCTCCCAGCCAGTCTCAGACCCCCGGTCAGTCTCAGACTCCCGATGCACCCGATGCACCTGAGACTCCCGAGAATATCGCTTATGTTCCCAAGCAGGCTGAGTATAACACTACTACCAGCACCATGCCCAGCAACTGGAACGAATTCACCTACGCTGATAACAACGACACTCAGATCCTGAACTACATCGCTTCTTCTTTCTACGCTTATGACTATAAGTTCGAGAACGACGAGAAGTTCAATGAGGACGGCTCTATCAACAAGGATGCTATCGTTCCCGGCGCTTACACCACCAACTACTCTGCAGCTACCAAGCTGGAGGACGTTACCTCCACTGTTGATGCAAAGTGGGGCTACACCGACGAGCAGAAGGCCGAAGGCGGCTACGCATGGAAGATCACCCTGCGTGACGACCTGAAGTGGGACGATGGCACCCCCATCACCGCTGCTGACTTCGAGTACTCCATGAAGGAACTTCTGGATCCCGCATTCATGAACTTCCGCGCTAACACCTACTATGATACTCTGAGAATGAAGAACGCTAAGGAGTACTTCTTCCAGAATCAGGCAGGTACCTACGAGACCATCGGCAGCCTCGGCTATGCATCCGTACAGGAAGCAATTGATGCCGGCGAGACCCTCTATGCCAACATTTGGAACATGTGGGGTACCAACGGTTATGTCGATGCTGAAGGCAACGAGTGCCCCGAGTACGTCGCCATCACCGACGAGACCGTTTATGATACCGCTGATGCATGGGCATCCGGCACTCCCGTTGATGCTATCTCCGGTCTGGATCTGTACACCTACTACGGTGCATACCTCGAGCCCGGTACCGGCTATGACGCTGCTATCTACGTTGAGAACACTGTTACCGACGTAGCTTGGGAAAATGTTGGCTGCTACGCCATCCCCGAAGAGAATGCTATCGTTGTTTGCCTGGGCGTTGCTTACTCCTTCCTGAAGGAAGACGGCAGCCTCTCCGTTTGGGCTCCCTACTACCTGTCCGGTCTGCCCCTGGTCAAGAAGGATCTCTATGAGTCCTGCAAGATCGAGCCCGCTGCCGGCGCAACTCTCTGGACCACCAACTACAACTCCTCTCTGGAGACCACCGCTTCCTGGGGCCCCTACAAGCTGGCTGAGTTTGAAGCAGGTTCCCACTACAAGCTGGTAAAGAACGACAACTGGTACGGTTACGCTCTTGAAGAGAACAAGAACCAGTACAACATCACCGCTATCAACTGCCGCAAGGTTGAAGAGTTCTCCACCAAGTGGATGGGCTTCCTCGCCGGTGAGTACGACGATGCTTCTCTGCAGACTGAGAACGTTGCCGATTACCTCGACTCCAAGTACGTTTACTTCACCTCTACCTCTACCGGTACCTTCGGTATGCAGCTGTTCAGTGACCTGTCCGTCCTGAAGGAGAGCGAGAACAACAACGGTATTCTGGCTATCCAGGAGTTCCGTCACGCTATGAACCTTGCTCTTAACAGAAGCGACATCGTTGAGAAGATCTGGCCCGGCTCCGCTGTACCTTGCTTCGGTCTCCTGAACGTTGCTTACTACTATGATATCGAGAACTCTCCCGAGCTGGAAGATGGCGGTCAGTACCGTAACACCACTCTGGCTAAGGAAGGTATCCTTCGCGCCTACGGCTACGAGCAGGCTGCTGACGGCACTTGGTCCAGCGGCACCCTGTCCGGCCTGAACACCGAGGAAGCTTACGAGACTCTGACCGGTTACAACCCCGTTGTTGCCAAGGAGAAGATGGCTGCTGCTATCGACATCCTGCTGGCTGACCCCGAGTTCTACGGCTATGACTCCTCCAAGAACATCACTCTGGTTTATGGTGCTTCTGTTGATAACGACAAGCAGAGATTCAGAGCCAACTATCTGCAGGAAGTTGTTGACGGTCTGACCGTCGGCACCGCTCTTGAAGATAAGATCGATGTTGTATTCGACGCATCTGCAGGCGCTCAGTGGGCCGAGGCATTCCGTACCGGTGCAACCCAGATCGGCTTCGGCTATGGTTTCTCCGGCAATGCCTTTAACCCCTTCGACATCATTGGTGCTTTCGTTAACCCCGATGATAGCCTGAACTACCACATGTACTGGGATACCTCTGCCATCGACATGACTCTTACCATGCCTGCCGGTGACTACGAGGGCGCAGGTGAGACCATCACCATGAGCATCCAGAACTGGTTCTTCTGCCTGAATGGTCTTGCAGAGTCCGAGAACCAGCTCTACACCTACAACTGGGGCGCTGGTTACGCTCCCACCGAGGCTCGTCTGACCATCCTCTCCGCTCTTGAAGAAGTTACCATCAAGGAGAGCCGCTCCGTTATGCTGATCGCTGACGGCGGTGGTTCCTTCCTGGGTGCAAAGTTCAAGTACTTCTCCGAGGATGAGCACACCTTCATGGGCTTCGGCGGCATGCGTTATATGGAAGTCGCTTACACCGACGCTGAGTGGGCTGATTACGTTGCTGCAAACGGTAACGATCTGTCCAACGAGTACAAGAAGTCTGAGTAATTTTAGACTTGTACCTTTAATTGAAGACTGTTAAGTTCTAAGCAAATAAGCGGTGAGCGAAAAATCGCTCACCGCTTATACGCCTGCTTGTATGGCTTTGCCATTTCAGCGGCAAATAATTTCCAATTATCCCGAACTCCGCAAAAAAATGAATCGAACGGCCTTTCATTTGAAAAACTGTTCATACCCTAATGGCGAAAATTCGTATTTTCGATAAATCTTTAGGCTTTTTCTAAAAGCAAAAAGCAGCTATACGTATCTACACTCAGTTTACATGAGTAAAAGGCCTTATTTCGGCTTCTGTTTCTCACTATTCGGTGCAGAATAAGGCCGGATCTAAATTGGAAATAAACAAAAACAGAGGAGAAAAGCCTATGTATATGTTTAAATATGTAATGAAGCGCTTAGGCTTGATGCTGTTTACATTCTTCATCATTTTTACGATGTGTTTTGTTCTCATCAAGCTTCTGCCCATCCCTACCAATGCGCTTCCGGGCCAGGATCCTGAAATCGTTATGAGAACCCTCGAGGGAAGAGGTTGGATCACCAACATCCAGGAGGGAAAGAACGGCGTCTGGACCTATGACAGAGTTCCCATTCTGGTTCAGTACGTGGATTACTTCAAGCGAATCATCACGAGAGGCGATTTTGGTATAGCCACTACTTACGGCGAGTACCTCAATATGAATATTTGGGATGTCTTTAAGAGCCATCTGCCTCCCACGATTTTGATAAATATTTACTCTACTCTGATCGGTGTTCCCATCGGTCTGGGTCTGGGTATTCTGGCCGCACTGAAGAAGAACAAACTGCCGGATCAGCTGATCAACATTTTCATTATTCTGCTGATCTCTGTGCCTTCTATCGTCAGAGCACTGATCCTGCAGTACGGATTGTGCTTTAAGCTGGGCTGGTTCCCGCTTACAATGTCGATCAGCAACGACTATTTTAGCTGGGAAGTATTCCGCTCCATGATCCCTGCTGTGTTCGCACTCTGTCTGGGATCTATCGCAGGCTATGCCCGTTACACCCGCGCCGAATTGTCCGAAGTTCTGACCGGCGAATTTATGCTTCTGGCCCGCACCAAGGGTCTGACCAAGCGCCAGTCTATCTTCAGACATGCGCTGCGCAACTCCATGGTCGTTATCTTCCCCTCCATTCTCAGTGAGTTCATTTCTGTTCTGTCCGGCTCTCTGATTATTGAGAAGATATTCGCTATCAACGGTGTTGGTGGTTTGTACCTGAACTCTATTACTTTCCAGGACTACGACTTCTTTATGATGCTGTCCGGTTTCTATACTCTGGTCAGCTTGGTAGCAGGTATCGTCACGGATATCAGCTATGGCTTCATAGACCCGAGAATCAGGATGGGAGCGAAATAAGTTATGGCCAATACGAATCAATTTTATAATATTCCCGCGGAAAAATTCCGCTTCGCAAAAGAAAGAGACCTGCAGCATGACAGCAAGCTCAGCACCAAGCCCGTCAGCTATTTTCAGGGCGCCTTCCGCCGCTTCTGCAAGAACAAGGGTGCAGCCGTTGCTGCTGTAATCATTCTGTGTCTTGTGCTCTTTTCCATATTTGCGCCCCTCTTTACTCCCTTTACCCCCGCGTATTACGACATGGTGTACAGCTATGTAACACCTAAGCTGGACATCTTTGCTGACAATAACATTCGCTTCTGGGATGGTGGCCGTGAAAAGACCGGTAACTATCTTGACTTCATCAAGGACTACGCCCTCGGCCAGGAAACCGGCAGAGATGTCATCGTTGGCGGCGAGTATACCGAAACCGTCGATGCAGAGGGAAAGAGCATCTATCACTACCGCTACGATACCTATTACGGTGTTGGTTTCGGTAAGTATAAGATCATTTCTCAGGAAGAGTACGATGATATCCAGAGATATCAGAACGAAACCGGCAGACAGGTTCTGTATCCCGTAGTAAAGAGTACTGACAGACCTACTCAGGAAAAGAACAAGTACGATGCGAATATTTACTACGTAATGGAGAACCCCAAGGCATCTGTTATCCGTCCCAAGCTGGACGAAGAGGGTAACGTTATCCCCAATTACTGGACCTATGAGGCCGGCTCGACCTCCGGTCTTATCCCCGAGTACAATTCTCTGCGAATTGAAGGCGAGAACGGCGTTGAGAAGGACGGCAAGCAGTACTTCTACGCTTACGGCCGTAAGGTTGACGGCGGTATTGAGGTTCGTGCCGAGTACTATGAGTACTACACCTATACTCACACTCAGGTGCTGAAGGATGGCATCGAGGAGCCTCTGTTCATGTTCGGTACTACCCAGACCGGTAAGGATGTATTTGCATGCCTGGCATACGGTGCAAGATTCTCCTTTATTTTCGCAATTATTGTCAATGTCATTAACTGCGTAATGGGTATTATCGTAGGCTCTATTATCGGTTATTACGGCGGCAGAATCGACCTGGTAACCTGCCGAATCATGGAGATATTGGGCGCTGTACCCAGTATGATCGTAATTACCCTGCTGAAGTACCACATGGGTTCGTCTAGCCATGTTGTTGTTTTGCTGATCTCCTTCATTGTAACGGGTTGGATCAGCATGGCATGGAGCACCCGTACGCAGTTCTACCGCTTTAAGAATCAGGAATATGTTCTGGCTGCAAGAACTCTGGGTGCACGAGATAGAAGAATCATGTTCAAGCATATCTTCCCCAACGGCATCGGTACTCTGGTAACCGGTATGGCTCTGGCCATTCCCTCCATGATCTATTCGGAGACTAGCCTTTCTTATCTGGGAATTATCAACCTTGAGGCAGGCAAGATCACCAGCGTCGGTACCCTGATCGCAGCAGGCCAGCAGTCTGTCGTTGCCAACGCCGCTTACGTAGCGGTATTCCCCTGCCTGTTCCTGATCCTGTTGATGCTCAGCTTCAACCTGTTCGGCAACGGTCTGCGTGACGCCTTTAATCCCTCGCTGAGAGGCACGGAGGATTAATATGAGGAAAGAAACTAAATTAACAGTCAATAACTTGAAAATATCCTTCCGCACGGATGCAGGTAAGGTTCAGGCGGTTCGCAATATTTCCTTTGACCTTTACGAGGGCGAAACTCTGGCCATCGTAGGCGAATCCGGCTCCGGTAAGTCTGTTACCTCCAAGGCCATCATGGGTATTTCCGCAGGTAACTCCATCCTGGAGGGCGGCGAGATCCTGTATAACGGCCAGGATCTGCTGCGTATTCCCGAAGCTGAAATGCATAAGCTCCGCGGCGACAAGGTAGCTATGATCTTCCAGGATCCGCTGTCTTCTCTGAACCCCATCATGCGCATCGGCCGTCAGATCACTGAGGCGATGCTGCTGAAAAACAAGGCTAACCGTAAGGAAGGCCGCGCAACCTTTAATAGCACCATGGCCTTGCTGTCCGAAACGGTTAAGGAAGCTATTGCGCAGGACCCCAACGCAGGCTTTACTGCTGCGGAGGTAGACAGCTATGTCAAGGCTTTTGACAGCTTCGGCACAGGTGCGCTGAAGCTGGAGAACGGCTATAACGCAGCATGTACTGCCGCAGAAGAGCTCGTTTCCATCGTCGAAGACTATCTTTTCCTTGCTGAAAAGAAGCAGAAGGTGGACGTTGTGTCCACTCTGGGTCTGGTAGAGCACAAGCTCAAGGACATGGCCGAAAGCAAGTTTTTTGCAGGCAGATACGAACAGCAGATCAATGAGCATCTGGCCGGTCTGAAAGATGTAAAGAGAATAGAAAAAGCAAAGGTAACCATCGGTGATTCTTTCAAGAGAGTAGTCCATATGACCGCTGTGCGCAAGGATCCCGAGCGTGAGACCGTTGAGCTGCTGGAGCAGATCCGGCAGACCGCAGAGAAAATGATCGCGCAGGAAGAGTATGACTTCTTCAGTGTCGGTTATTATCTCAACAAGAATCCCAATGAAGACCTGAGCGCAATGCCCGTAGAGCAGGTCAACGCAATGGCCAATGAGTTCTTCAAGGATAATTTCCTGACTGCCTTTACCGATATGGAAAGAATCGCGGTTCGCCATTCTTCCGCCAAGGCTTTGGAAAACAAGAAGAAGGCCATCGGCACCCTTCAGGAGGCCATTGACTTCTTCAAGGCAGGCAACTTCACCGAGCAGAATGCAAAGGAAGTTTACAAGAACGCAACCAAGAGCGTAATGGCATCCATCGATAATCTGACCGTAGTTAAGGACAATGTAGCGCATACCTTCGGCGGCGCGCTGGAGCGAGAAGTGGATAACTACTTCTTCTATATCAAGAATAACCCCAAGGAAGAGCTCCGCTTTGCCCGCCAGACCGCCAAGAGAGAGGCTCTGCTGGCCAAGGGCAAGCAGGTTGACTGGCAGGTTGTTCCCAAGTCCATTATTGAGCCCGAGGAACAGATCGAGACCATAGTTCGCGTTATTTCCCGTGTTCTGGACAAGTTCAAGGCAGATATTGAGAACGAGCAGACAATTGATGTGGACAAGCGCTGCACAGAGCTGATCGAGTTCCTCAAGAGCAAGGCTTCCCAGATGGTAGATGTGCTGACCAAGCGTATTGCAAAGGAAAAGGCCATCAAGCTCATGGAAGAAGTCGGTATTCCCGAGGCCCGTGTTCGCTACAGACAGTATCCCTTTGAGTTCTCCGGCGGTATGCGCCAGCGTATCGTTATTGCCATCGCTCTGTCTGCAAACCCCGATATTCTGATTTGCGACGAGCCCACCACCGCGCTGGATGTTACCATTCAGGCTCAGATTCTGGAGCTGATCAACAGACTGAAAGAGCAGCATAACCTGTCCATCATCTTCATCACCCATGACCTTGGTGTAGTTGCCAATATGGCAGACAGAATTGCTGTTATGTATGCCGGTAAAATCGTTGAATACGGAACCGCTAAAGAGGTGTTCTATAATCCCAAGCATCCGTACACCTGGGCACTGCTGGCATCCATGCCCGACCTGGATACCAACGAGAAGCTGGATGCTATTCCCGGCACTCCTCCCAACATGATTTATCCCCCCGTTGGCGATGCATTTGCAGAGCGTAATAAGTACGCTCTGGAGATCGACTTCGAGCAGGATCCCCCCATGTTTGAGGTTTCTCCCACTCACTATGCGGCTACTTGGCTGCTCCATCCCAATGCCCCCAAGGTAGAAATGCCTAAGATTATTACCGAGCGTATCAAGCGCATGGAAGAAAGAGGTGACAAGCGTGGTGAATAACAACGAAGTTTTGTTGAAGGTAGACCATCTTTGTCAGTACTTTTCCATGGGCCACAAGGATATGAAGGCTGTTGACGATGTCAGCTTTGAGATCAAAAAAGGCGAAGCTTTCGGTCTGGTTGGTGAGTCCGGCTGCGGCAAGACCACTACCGGTCGTACCATCATTAAGCTCAACGAAATCACCTCCGGCAATGTATACTTCAAGGGCCAGAGAGTTTGCGCAGGTACCCGTTCTTACAAGGACGCCATCAAGCAGGCGAAGAAGGATTTTTCCGAAAAGAAGATCACCCGAGAAGAGCTTAGTGAGATAGTTTCCAAGAACAAGGTGCTTATCCGAGAGGCAAAGGCTTCCGGCAAGGACATTGATAAGAACTATGCAAAGTCCCTGCTGGAGGAACTGAATGCGGAATTTGCGCAGAAGTTCGAAAGCGCTAAGGACAATCCCCAGCAGCTCAAGGCACTGAAGAAGGAATACAAGGTCAGACAGCGTGTTGCCAAGAACAGCAAGCTGATCACTCGTATCCAGATGATTTTCCAGGATCCCATTGCATCTCTCGATCCCCGTATGACGGTTCGTGACATCATTGCTGAGGGTCTGGTTATTCAGGGCATCACCGATAAGGAATACATCAACGAGAAGGTGTATGAGATTTTGGAGATGGTCGGTCTGGTACGTGAACATGCAGACCGCTACCCCCACGAGTTTTCCGGTGGTCAGCGTCAGCGTATCGGTATTGCCAGAGCTGTCATCATGCAGCCTGAGATGATCATTGCTGACGAGCCTATCTCCGCGCTGGACGTATCCATTCAGGCGCAGGTTATCAACCTGCTGAACGATCTGCGTGACCGCCTGGGTCTGACCATTTTGTTCATTGCCCACGACCTGTCGGTTGTTAAGTATTTCTCCGACAGAATCGGCGTAATGTATTTTGGTAAGATGGTCGAGTTGGCTGACTCCGATGAGCTGTTTAAAAATCCCCTGCACCCCTACACCAGATCTCTGCTGTCGGCTATTCCGCTGCCCGATCCCATATATGAGAAGCAGCGCACCAGAGTAACCTACAATCCCTTGGTAGAGCACGATTATTCTGTGGATCAGCCCACATTCCGCGAGATTAGTCCCGGTCACTTCGTGCAGTGCAATGACGCGGAGGAAGCCAAGTACAGACAGATGCTTAAGTAATGGAGCGAAAGAATAGGTACAATGGAACAGGAAAAGAAAAAACTGCTAATCAAATATCTGGTATGCTTTGCCATTGCTTCGCTGATTGCGCTGGGCATATTCTGGACCAAAGGCTTCTTTACAGATAGTTTGGCGGTCAATATTCAGATCCTTGCAGACGGATTCAGCGTTTCGGGATTTCTGCTTCTGGCCTTTGCCGGCATGATGTATATCGGCGGTGAAGGCGGCTTGATCGGCGTAAGCTTCGTCCTTAGGAATGTCGTACTGGCATTCATTCCCTTGGGAAGATTGAAGCACGAAGTATACGCAAAGTATCGCGAGCGTAAGATGAAGGAACTGCGCGAGAGCAGGAATTCCGCCGCTCTTGTAGTAGGATTGATCTTCTTTTTCATTGGCCTGGTGCTTACCGTTATTTGGTACGTCAAATTCTATAAATAAACGCACTTCCGGCATCCCGTTCAAGGGATGCCGGAAGTTTTGTTATATAGGCATTGAACTGCAACTGAGCAGCAGATGGCTTGTTATTGATCTTTAGCGGCCTCTTCTTCCTCAAGCTGACGGTAGGCTACCTTGCCGACCAGTGTTTTCGGCATGTCGGCCCTGAACTCAATGTCGTAGGGCATGGCGTATTTGGCAATATTCTTGCGGCAGTAGGCCATGATGAGTTCTTTGGTTTCCTCGGTGGGAGCATATCCTGTGTTGAGCTTTATAAAAGCCTTTACCTTCTGCATCTTATATGGGTCGGGTACGCCGATGACGCAGCTCATCTGCACCGCTTCGTGAGCATCGAGGATGTTTTCCAGGTGGGCAGGATAAATATTGTAGCCCGAGGACACTATCATGCGCTTGGCTCTGCCCTTGAAGTACACGAAGCCCTCCTCGTCCATGGTGCCGAGATCGCCCGTGTAAACCCATGTGAGCCCGTCGGCGTGGCGGCGCAGAGTGCGGGCGGTCTCTTCGGGACAGTTCATGTATTCCTGCATGACTGTGGGGCCGGAAAGCAGAATTTCGCCCTCTTCTCCGTAGGGAAGCTCGATTTCGGTATTCGGCTTCACGATTTTTATATAGGTGTCGGGGAAGGGCAGGCCGATGCTGCCCTCCTTGTGGATGTGAGCAGGAGTAAGGCAGCAGGCGGTAACGGTTTCCGTAGTGCCGTAACCCTCCCGTATGCGGACGCTTGCGTTATGGTCGGAGAGGAAACTGTCAAACTTCTTCTTCAGCTCCGCGGAAAGAGAATCGCCGCCGGAAAAAACGCCTTTAAGACAGCTCAAATCGGCCTTGTCCATATTGGGCAGCCGCAGCATGGCCTCGAAAAGGGTCGGCACACCTGCGATAAAGTTGCAGCGGCTTTTCGTTATCTGTTTTGAGTAGCTTTTGGCGGTGAACCGCGGCACAAGTATGCAGCAGCCGCCATGGGTGAGCATGGAGTGGATGCACACACCCAAACCAAAGCCGTGGAACAGCGGCATGGCTGCCAGCATCCTGTCACCGGGGCAGAACATGGGGTTGGTTGCGATAACTTGTCGGCTGAGAGCGTTGAAATTGCGGTTGGTGAGGATTATACCCTTGGTGGAGCCGGTGGTGCCGCCGGAATAAAGAATAACGGCGGGATCGTCGCTTTTGCGGGAAACTTTGCAGTTATTCGGACAGCGGCGGCTGAGCCTCATAAAATCCCTCCAGCGGACGATTGGAGCATTGGAGGGCATCTTAGCTTTTCGGCCTTCCGTGAGCATATAGCCTGCTTTTAAGGGGCGAGGGAGCTCGTCGGCGATATTGGTAATAATAAGGGTGGAGAGCTTGGTGCCGACGCGTATAGTTTCAAATTTGTGATAGAAGCGGTCAAGGGTGATGGCGGTGGTGCTTTCGGACTCGTTGATATAAAATTCTATCTCCTTTTCGGCGGAAAGCGGGTGGATCATGTTTGCGATGCCGCCCACAAGGTTCACCGCGTAGAAAAGATATATGGCTTGGGGGCAGTTGGGCAAAGCGATGGTTACTCTGTCGCCCTCTTGGACACCGAGTGCTTTCAGCGCCTTGGCGCAGGTTGTTATTTGAGAGAGCAGCTTACGGTAGGTGGTGGATCTGCCCATGAAATCAAAGGCTGTGTTGTCGGGATAAGAGTTCGAGGCCTGCCGAAGCATATCGAACATTGAGCCGTCGAAATATTCCAAATGCATGGGTATGTTGCCCATGCTGTTTTCCCACGGAGTTTTTGCGGTAATTTCAGCCATTCTGTGATCCACCTCCTTTGCATACATACATGATAAGCCACAACTTTATTTTTTGCAATACGGCGAGAATTAAAGATAATAAAGCATTTCCATTTTGCCCGAAATAGTGTAAAATAAAAGAAAAATTATTTCGGAGGAAGAAAAATATGACTTTTAAGCTGCTTGAAAACGGTGTCGAGAAGGAGTATGAACTGCTCTTCACCTTTATGAGTCCCGAAACGGGCAAAAATTATGTTGTCTATACAGATAACGTGGAGGATGAAAACGGCAACCTCGGCCGTTTTACCGGTATCTGCGATCCCAACTCCGCAGAGCTGAACGTACTGCCTATCGAAAGTCCGCTGGAGCAGGCCATAGTTGACAGCGCCCTTGATGATATCCGCCGTCAGCTTGAGGCAGCTATGGAGGGCATGCTGTAATGAAGGTGCTTGCCATAAACGGTGGCCCGCGCAGCAGCCATAATACAGCAAAGCTGCTGGATGCCTTTCTGGAGGGAGCGGCATCCGCAGGGGAAAACGTGGAGAAGCGCCGCATAGACCTTTATTCACTTGATTATAAGGGCTGCACCGAATGTTTTGGCTGTAAGGTCAAGGGCAGCGCCAATTACGGTAAATGCGTTTACCCCGACGCTATAAAGGAACTTCTGTGGGAGGTTGCCAATGCGGACGCAGTGGCCTTTGGCTCTCCGGTCTATTTCGGCGATATTACGGGACAGCTGCGCTCTTTCCTTGAAAGGCTGCTCTATCCCTTTACCGCTTTTAAAAAGGACGGCGACAGAATTATCGCCCCTAAGAAGCTCCCCACAGCGTTTATATATTCCATGAACGCCCCCGAGCCTCCCGTTGAGGGCGGCTATGCCCAAAGAGTGTCCGATATGCCCCGCTGGATGGAGCGTGTTTTCGGATATGAGCCCGAAGTGATGGTGGCCTCGAATATATGGCAGATGGACGACCATGACCGCTACGAAATGGATATTTGGGATTGGGAACTCAAAGCCCGCCTTCGCGAAGAGCAGTTCCCCAAGGACTTGGAAAAAGCCTTTGAAATAGGCAAGAAATTGATTGCGGCAGAATAAAAGTACTGAAATTTGGACAGCAGAGCAGATAAAATAAGAGCATAAAGAAACTTAAGGAGGAAATGTCTTATGAAAAAACTGCTCTTTATCATAGCCGCTATAATTTATTTTCCCATTGGTGTCATCTTTGCACTTGCAAAAAATTATAGATAATCAATAATCCGCCCGAAAATGTTTCGGGCGGATTATTGATTATTGGAAATAGTGCTAAATTAACTGCGGAAGTGAAGAATAGGGTTAACCTTCCCCTCAAGGAGAAGCTTAACCGCTTGGATTTAATGCCGAATAAAAAATGCGGTGCAGAGTATGACAGGTATCGTACCCATCAATATGCCAGACGCTTGCAGGCGGCGGCGAGAGTGCTGAGGGTGCTGCAGGAGATCATGGGGCAGACGGATGCCATTGCCTGCACGCTGCGGATAAAGCGCCACTTGCGTTCGGGGATGGGATTGAGCCATATTACTCGGCCTGCCTTTCTCTTGGCCTCTTTAAGGCACTCCACAGCGAAATTCTGATTGACGGTTTTTGTGTCGGAAAGGATAAGCAGGGTGGTGGCGGCGCTGAGTGCGGGGGGATTCATGGTGTTGAGAGCGTTCAGCGCAGAGCCGAGATCGGTGCCCTTGCCGTATATGCCGCATTCCTTGACGTAGTTGCGGAAAAGATCCATATTCTGCAGGCTGAATGCGTCGGCCTCGTGCATTTCCTCGGAGAAGAGGAAAACACGGGAGCTTTCCGAAACGTGGTTGAGCTGCTGGATAAATCGCAGGGCGAACTCGGAAAACTGCATCATTGACCATGAAACGTCGCAGAGCAGGACAAGCTGTCTGCGGCGGCTGCGCTTTTTCTTGTATTTGAGGCGGTAGAAGCTGCCGCCGGTTTCGAGACCTTTTCGGATGGTCTTGCGGAAATCCAAAGCGGAGGAACGGCCTGCTTTCTGCTGTTTTGCGGAAAGCTCGCGGTTGATCTGCTGGGAAATGCTTTGGATTATGGATATGGCCTTGGGTATTTCAATATCCTTGAACTTGGAAATATCGCGATACAGCAAACCGATTTCGGGGTCGCTTTCCTCTATGCCCACTGCCGCGTCTTCTGCCATCATCTGCTGCTCCAGAATGGAACGCATGAAAACGGAGTGGATGAATCCGTCGTAAAGCTGCGGATGGCGCTGGGCGCTGTCCTTGTATTTATCCATGAACTGGCGCAGTTTTTCGCGGTCTTCCTCGCTCATAGCGGCGTAGGCAACTCGCTGCTCATCGTCAAGCTCCATGGGCTTGCCGTTTATCTGCAGCTCTTCTTCGTCGTTCTTCAGGTTTGCCTGCACTTCGGCCTCGCGCTTCATTTCTTCTTCGACCATTTTACGCATTACCGGCTCGGAAACGAAGAAGCCGTCGAAAAACTTATCGAAAATCAGCTGTTCCTCGCGGGACTTTGCGTAAACCGTGCGCAAAGCGGTTTTTACCTGCTCGCGGTCATCAAGACCCAGCGCAATGAGTATGCGCGCCGCATCCTCGGTTTCGCGAGGACTGACACTGAGCCCTTCGCTGCGAAGCAGCTTGGAGAAGGTCGAGAGTTTTTCCAGATATACACCGGCATCAGCCATGGTGATGCCCTCCGTGGTGGTGATGGTGGTGATGCTCACCGTGATGTCCGCAGTTTCCGCCGCATTCGCACCGGCACTGGGTTATATCGTCCATTTCTGCCAGCACGTCCATGTCTTCGCTGTTCTTGAGGATGAAGCCTGCGGTCTGGCGCAGAGCATCGGGAGTGAGCTCGCGGATGCCCAGCGCGTCTAGGGCGGCTGCCCAGTCGAGGGTTTCTGCGATGGAAGGCTTCTTGAGAATGGCCTCATTGGAGCGGAGATTCTGTACCGCAACGGCTACCTGAGCGCAGAGCTGGTCATCCACATGGGGGAGCTTTGCGCGGAGTATGGCCAGTTCCTTTTCCATATCGGGGTACTGGATGTAAAGGTAAGCGCAGCGGCGGCGCAGTGCCTCGGAAAGAGGACGGGCGCGGTTGGAGGTGAGGACAACGAAAGGCACGGTCTTTGCCTTGAGTGTGCCAACCTCGGGGATACTTACCTGCATATCGGAGAGCAGCTCCAGCAGGAAAGCTTCGAACTCTTCGTCAGCCTTGTCGATTTCGTCAATGAGCAGGACAACGGGGCGCTCGGAACGGATGGACTTGAGCAGAGGACGCTCAAGCAGATATTCGTCGCTGAAAAGGGAACGGGTCAGTTCGTCCTTGTCCTGAGAATTCATGTTTACCTGAATGGAAAGCAGCTGCTTCTGATAGTTCCACTCGTAAAGCGCCTTGCTCTCGTCGAGACCTTCGTAGCACTGAAGACGAACCAAATCACGGTCGAGAGCGGCAGCCATTACCTTGGCTATTTCTGTCTTGCCGACACCTGCGGCACCTTCAATGAGCAGAGGGCGACCCAGCTGCAGCGCAACGGCAAGTACGGTGGCCATAGTATCGTCATATATATAATGGGCTTCGTCCATTTTCTGTTTCAGGGTATTAAGATCCATGTGTTACCTCCATGCGGATAAATCGCACAAATTGTTTTTATCGCTTGTTTTAACAATCATAGTATAACTGCCAAAGCAAAATTACGCAAGGAAAAAAGAGCTGAGTCATCGGACTCAGCTCTTTTTAAGTAGTGGGCAGTTAATTTTCAATGGCGTCCCAATCGCGGCCTTCTCGCATAGCGCTCCACTTCTCGTAACCACTATCTTTGCGGATATAATAGTGGCTGTTGGTGGCTTCCTGAATTACCATGTAGTACCACTTGGTGGTGTTCTGGTTATCGGGCCACTTGATCATATCGGGAAGCAGATCTGCGGAGGTCTGGGGAATGCGCTGGAGAACACGGTTTACCATAGCCATTGCTTCGGCGCGGGTAACAAGCTCGTTGGGCTTGAATGTACCATCTTCGTAGCCGAGTACCCAACCATTGTTTGCTGCGATGTTGATTTCGCGGCGGCCCCAATGCTCGTAGATGTCCTTGAATGCGGTGTTGCTTGCATCACCGTCAAGGTCGAAGCGGGCTGCTATTGCGGCAAACTCGGCACGTGTAATGGGTGCATTGGGACGGAAGGTGCCATCCTCATAACCATTGAGTATGCCAAGATTATACATGGTGGAAACGGCGGTGTTGAACCAGTTGCCGACGTTTACATCGGAGAAGGGATTCTCCTTGGTAATGCTTTCGGTGCGTACATCGTCATCCAGCAGACGGAAGAAGATGGTGGCTACCTCGGCGCGGGAGATGTTTTTCTCGGGATGTACCATACCGTCCTCGTAGCCGATGATGTATGCGTAGTGATCACCGGTGAATACAGAGGGGATGGTAGTGCGGGTGTTGGTTACAGTAACAGAAGCGGTGTTGCCTGCGGCTACGGTGAACTCATGGTGGGTGCTGTCAACGGTGTAGCCTTCGGCGGGGAGAATCTCCTGCCAGTAGTAGCTGCCGGGAGCCATGTTGGAAACAGTGATCTCACCGCTTGCGTTGGTAGTGTAGGTGCCAAGCTCGGTTCCGTTAGAGTCAAACAGCTTGAATACAACATCGGCAAGAACTGTAGTGCTATCGGCTGCGTCCACCTTTACCAGCTTTGCGGAGCCTGTGGTGGGAGCGGGAGGTGCGGGAGGTGTTGCGGGAGTGCTTTCGGTGTAGTTAGCAACGAGGGTGATGTTGACTACGGTGTAGTTCAATGCCAGGTCGCTGTACTTGTGAGTGTTGGTGACGGAGGTCTCAAGATAGGTCCAGCCGCTGAAGTCATAGCCGCTCTTTTCGGGAGTGCCGTCGGGAATGAGGTTTGCCTCGTCCCAAGCGACCTCTCTGGAAGTTACGGTGTCTGCACCGTTGAGCGTGCCGCCTGCAAGGTCATAAGAAACGGAATAGGAGAACAGCGCACCGTAGAATACAACGTCATGGTTGGGCATGATCATTGCGGTGCCGCCTGCATTCTCGTCGGAGGAGCTTACGCCGCTGACGGAGGGGGTGTACCAACCGCGGAATACATCGGGAGCGGTTGCTGCAAGGCCGTCTTCAACATAGAAGGTTTCGCCGTACTTGTAATTCTTTGCAGCGGGGAGAACTATGCCTGCGGGATCCTCACCGTGGTAGTGGTAGCTTACGGTGTGGACGTTTCTGTCATAGTAGAGCTTGAGAACCAGAGAACCGTCGCCCTTGACGTGGCCGTTCCATTCACTGGTTGCAATGTTGACGGTGAAGCCGGTGTAGTCAACTCTGGGGGCTGCAACGTATGCTCCGGTAGTGCCGGTGAGAACACTGGAGCTATCAAGCTCGTAGCCTCCGCTGAGCTTTTCGAGATAATACTCAACGGTGTATTTTACGTTGGTTTTTGCGGAGAAGGAACCGGTAACTACGGTGTCTTCGCTGGGCATGGTCAGCGTGCTGCCAACCAGAGTGGAGCCGTGATACCAGCCGTCGAATTTATAACCTGCGGGGATAACGGGAGAATCGAGAGCAACTGCGGAACCGTGCGCAATGTCAGTCTTGGCAGCGGGAGCAGATGCGCCGTCGGGAACGATGCCGGTGAACTCATAGCTCAGATCGTAGCTGTTTCTGCTGTAATACAGATTCAGAACAAGGGTGCCTTCTGCGTTTACGGTGCCGTAGGGAACTCTTATACCGCCTTCGACCTTGGTGTTGGCGTTATTAGCTACGGTAGCAGCTTCGTCATAGCTGTAAGTTCTGTAGGTAGTTGTGGGAATTGCCATCACGGTCTGTCCAACTTCAATACCTACGTTGAATGCGCTGGAGGAGGTGGGGACGGTGGGATAGCTTCCGTCGGGATTCTGCAGGAAGTAGTTGACGGTGTAGGCGGAGGGATTTGCGGTGAAGCTACCGTGGAGGTATACGGTACGTTCAGGCATGGTGAACTTGTTGCCGTTTACGCTTACCGCAGTGCTGTCCCAAGGTGCCCAGCCGGAGAAGGTGTAGCCGTTGACAACGGGATTTTCGGCTATGCTGATCTCGGCGCCGTACTTGTGATTATCGGCTGCGGGAACACCGGGGGCACCTGCGGGAACGGTGCCTATGTACTCGTAAATTACGGGGTTCAGGGTGCGCTTGTAGTAGAGCTTGATGACCAGAGAACCGTCTGCGGCAATAACACCGGTAGCGACGCTGGTGGTGTCATAGTTGAAGCCGAGGATGCTTGCATCGGAGAGAGGCTCGGCATATACGGTAGTGCCGGTCTTACCGCTCTTGGTAACGGTTACGTCGGGAACTGCGGTGAAATCAACGCTATCGGGAGTATCATCTGCCAGTTCGAGATAATGCTCGACGGTGTAGCGGGTGTTGGGGTCTGCGTTGAATGCGCCGTGGAGGATAACGTTGGAATTGGGCATTACCATCTTGCCGTCTATAATGGCGGTATCGCCGGTGTGGATGGACCAACCGGTGAAGAGGTAACCCTGAGCGGTGGCATTGTCGGCCACGGTAACTTCCTGACCGAAGTAGTACTGGGTGTTGTCAACGGGCGGAGCGCTTGCGCCTGCAGGAACAGTGCCGTCATACTGATAGGTTACGGAGAACTGATTTCTCTTGAAGTATACCTTCAGTACGGTGCTGCCGTTTGCTGCAACAGTGCCGCTGAGGACGTTGGAAGCAGCGCTGTCAAAAGTGAAACCGACGTGTTCAACGTTGGTGCTTACGGATACGTGCTGGTCGGTAACCACGTTGGTTACTTCATAGTAGTGGTCAGAAACGGTGGGGTAGTTTCCGTTAGTGTCCATGAGATAATGCTCGACTCTGTACTTGTTGGGATTTGCGGTGTAGCGGCCGGAGAAGATTATCTCGGAAACAGCGGGAACAGCGAACTTGTTATCGGGAGCGATGATCAGATTAAGCTCATTGAACCAACCGTCGAATCTGTAGCCCTGAACGGTGGGGATATCGGCTACAACAGCGGTTGCTCCATAGGTGGTGTTTACATCTGCGGGGAGGATAGCGCCGGTGGGAACGGTACCGGTGAACTGGTACTTGATCACGGTGTCCATACGCTTGTAATAGAGCTCAAGTACCAGAGAACCGTCGGCGGCTATATTGCCGGAAACAGTACTGAGACCTGCATTGTAGCTGAAGCCGACAACGCTGGAGTCGGAAATGGGCTCTGCGTATGCCAGAGTGCCGGTGGTACCGCTGAGAGTTTCGGTAGCGAAGAGAGTGTAGTTGGCAGCATTATTGTGGTCAGTACTGTCAACCTTCTCCCAATAATGCTTAACGGTGTAGGGGGTGTTGGGGTCTGCGTTGAACGCGCCGTGGAGGATGACGTTGGAATTGGGCATCTCCATCTTGCCGTCTATAATGGCGGTGTCGCCGGTGTGGATAGACCAGCCGGTGAAGATATAACCCTGAGCGGTGGCGTTATCGGCGAGGGTAACTTCCTGACCGAAGTAGTAGAGGTTGTTGTCAACGGGCAGGATGCTTGCGCCTGCGGGAACGGAGCCGTCATACTGGTAGCTTACGGAGAACTGATTTCTCTTGAAGTAAACCTTCAGTACGGTGCTTCCGTCTGCGGCAACGGTGCCGGTGAGAACGTTGGAAGCAGCGCTGTCAAAAGTGAAGCCTACGTGATCAACATCAGTGCTTACGGATACGTGCTGGTCGGTAACTACGTTGGTGACATCATAATAGTGGTCAGCAACAGCGGGATAGTTTCCGTTGGTGTCCATGAGATAATGCTCGACTCTGTACTTGTTGGGATTTGCGGTAAAGTGGCCGGTGAAGGTCACGTCGCCTGCGGGCATGTTGAACAGCCCGTCCACAATATCAAGATTGACTCTGGGAGTCCAGCCGGAGAAAGTATAGCCATTGGCGGAGGCAGCGCCCTGAACGCTGACAGGTTCGCCGTAGCGGGCAGTGTACTGAGTGACCAACTGAATGCCGCCGGTGAGAGTGTAACCGGGGGTGGCGTTGCCGGGGACAGTACCGGTGTACTGGTAGGTGACGGTATGTACGGTGCGGTCGTAGTAGAGTCGCAGTGTAAGCGTGGGACTGTCGGTGATGATACCGGTACGGGTAGATGCAGACTTATCCGCGTTGAAGGAGAAACCGGTGATCTTATCGCCGGAGCGGGGCATGGCAGTGGTGGAGCTGTTCGCGGCACCATGGAATGTCTGGGTGAGGTCAGTTCTTAGAGTGTATTCGTCACCGACGCTGTTCTGGAAGTAGTGCTCAACAATATAGTCGGTGTTACCGGTAGCGGTGAAGGAACCGCGGAGGACAACATCGGAGTTGGGCATTATCATCTTACCGTCAACGATAGCGGTGTCACCGGTGCGGATAGACCAGCCGGAGAAGGTGAAGTCAAGACCGCTGTTGTTGTCGGTGGCGTTGGGGGCAATGGTAACTTCCTGGCCATAATAATAGGTTCCGCCGTAGCCGACTTCGCTTATTTTATTGTTGCTGTCGCAGGCGGGACTTACGTTGGAGGGGATGTTTGCGCCGTAGTATTCATAGCTTACGGAGAACTGATTTCTGCTGAAATAGAGGTTCAGAATGGTGGTGCCGTCTGCCTTAACGGAAGCGGTGGGAACCTGCTTGCCGTCAACGGTTACGAAGGTTACACCTGCGGCCTGACTGCCTGCAGCGGTGGTCTTTGCCTCGTCATAGGTAAAGCCGGTGATTTCGGAGAGAGTTGCTGTTACGATATCGTTCGTATTAACGTTGGTGTACTCGTGAACGTGGCCGGTGGTGGTGGGCCAGGTGCCGTCTACGTTCATTTCGTAAACTTTAACAACGTACTTGTTTGCTGCGGGGGAGAAATAACCGGAGAGGATAACGTCCTGAGCGGGCATGGTGAAGCTTGTGCCTGCGGGAGCGTTATTGCGTTCCCAGCCGGAGAAAGTGTAGCCGGTAGCGGTTGCGTTAGGCGCTACGGTTACGGTTTCGCCGTACTTGTAAGTTACAGTAGCGGGCAGCGCGGTAGCATCTGCGGGAACGGCGTTCAAATACTGATACTTTACGGTGTGTCTGGCGCGGCTGTAATAGAGCTTGAGAACCAGAGAGCCATCGCCTGCAATAGTGCCGCTGGCGGTGCTGAGTGCAGCCTCGTACTTAACACCGACGGTGTCGGAGAGCGGAACAGCGGTGGCTGTGTGAGCTGTAGTACCGCTGAGTGTCTCGGTTCTAAGCACGTCAAGGGTATAGTTTGCGGGATCGGTGGGATCATTGCTGGAGAGATTTTCGAAATAATGTTCAACGGTGTACTTGGTACCGCTGTTTGCGGTGAAAGAACCGTAGAGGGTAACGTTGGTTCTGGGCATTGCCATGGTGTTATCTGCGGTAATGTAGGTTTCACCGGTGCGGATAGACCAGCCGTTGAAGGTATAGCCGGGGATGGAGGGTCTGGGCTTGAGGGTTACTACCTGCTCGAAGAAGTAAGCGCTGCTGTCCACGGGGGGAGTAGCACCGGTGGGAACATCGCCTTCAAAGACGTAGGTGATGCTGTAAGGATTTCTTGCATAGTAGAGCTTCAAAACGGTGGTGCCGTCTGCCTTAACGGTAGCGGTGGGAACCTGCTTGCCGTCAACGGTTACGAAGGTAACACCTGCAGCCTGATTACCTGCAGCGGTGGTCTTTGCCTCATCGTAGGTAAAGCCGCTGTGCATAGTAACGGTGGCGGTAGCTGTATCGCCGGTCTTTGCGTCATCATACTCGTGAATGTGATCGGTAGTGGTGGGCCAGCTGCCGTCGTTGTTCATTACATAGTGCTCTACAACGTACTTATTTGCGGCGGGAGTGAAATGGCCGGAGATAACAACGTCCTGAGCAGGCATGGAGAAGCTTGCGCCTGCGGGAACATTGTTGCGCTCCCAACCGGAGAAGGTGTAGCCGATAGCGGTTGCGTTAGGTGCTACGGTTACGGTTTCGCCGTACTTGTAAGTTGCAGTAGTGGGCAGAGCGGTTGCATCGCCGGGAACGGAGTTCAGATACTGATATGTTACGGTGTGTCTGGCACGGCTGTAATAGAGCTTGAGCACCAGAGAACCATCACCTGCAACGGTGCCGCTGGCGGTGCTGAGCGCAGCCTCATACTTAACGCCCACGGTGCCTGCATAGGGCACAGCGGTAACGGTCTGATCGGTAACGCCGGTTTTGTTCTCGGTGAGATTATTGTCAAGCTCATAGTTTGCTTTGTTGTTGGGGTTGTTGCTGTTGACCTTTTCGAAATAATGCTCAACTCTGTAGGGGGTACCGCTGTTTGCGGTGAAGGAGCCGTGGAGGGTAACGTTGGAGTCGGGCATCGTCAGGATGCCGTCGGTGATGGAGGCCTCACCGGTGTGAAGGGCCCAACCGTTGAAGGTATAGCCTGCAAGAGAAGCCTTGGGTGCAACGGTAACCTGCTGGCCGTAGCGGTAAGTGCCGCCTGCGGGCAGGGCAGGTGCGCCTGCGGGAGTATTGTCATACTGGTAGCTGAGGGTGAACTGGTTTCTCTTGTAGTAAACCTTAAGAACAGTGCTGCCGTCTGCCTTAACGGTATCGCTGAGCACGTTTCCTGCATAGGTATCATCGTGGGTGAAACCGTAATGGGTGGCGATAACTGCGTTGACGGTGCTGTCGGTAGCGGCAGCGAGATTTTCGGTGTTGCTGGGAGTGGAGGGATAGCCGCCGGTGGTGTTTTCCAGATAGTGCTCTACCTTATAGGCAGTGGGCTGAGCGATAAAACTGCCTTCAAAGTGGAGGTCTTCGGCGGGCATATTGAAGAATGTGCCGGATGCATCGTTACCTACCTCACTCCAGCCGCTGAATGCATAGCCTGCGGGAGCAGTTGCGGAAGGCAGGGTAACGGAATCTCCTACGGCTACATCAAGTATTGCGGAGGGGAGAGCGGAAGCACCTGCGGGAACGTTGCCGTTATAGCTGAAGGTGATATCGTACTTCTTGACCTGAGC
>JAFYLI010000090.1 GCA_017537165.1 Oscillospiraceae bacterium
GGCTGGAATGCGCATATAACTCTCTCATAACCCATATCACGTACAGCGGTCAGAGTTGCCTTGAGTTCGTTAGGATGGTGGGCATAGTCATCGTATACATCAGCACCGCCGCATTCACCTTTATACTCAACTCGTCTTCCCGCTCCACGGAACTGTCCAAGACCTTCAGCGATACTCTCTGCGGAAACGCCTGACACCAGTGCAGCTGCAGATGCAGCAAGAGCATTATAAATGTTATGCTTGCCGCACACCTTCATCTCGATATGTGCCACACACCTTCCCTTATAAACAAGGTCAAAAGATGTAGAACGGCCGTAAACAATATTCTCGGCTATAACATCTGCCTTATTCTCAATTGCGAAGGTCACGATGTTTCTGCCTTTGATATCAGCAATACTATCAAGGCTATTGGCGTCATCTGCATTTACTACGATATATCCGTTCTCAGGAACATTAGCGGCAAATACGCCGAAAGAGTGTTTGATGTCATCGAGATCCTTGAAGAAGTCAAGATGGTCTGTATCTACGTTGAGAACAACTGCAACGGTGGGGAGGAAACTGTGAAAAGAGTTGTAATATTCGCAGGATTCCAGTACAATGGTGTCACCTTCGCCTACTCGGTATCCGGACTTCAGCAAAGGCAAAGTACCGCCGATCATAACTGTAGGATCACTGTTCTCTGCCATGAGAATATGGGTAACCATTGACGTTGTAGTGGTCTTGCCGTGAGTGCCGGCCACACAAATAGCGTTCTTATAGCTGCGCATTATTGCGCCCCAAGCCTGAGTGCGCTCAAATACGGGGATTCCCTTTTCGATTGCAGAAGCTATCTCAGGATTATCATCGTGGACTGCAGCTGTTCTTACAACAAAATCGGCGCCTTCAACACTTTCCGGAAGATGGCCGATAGTAACATTGATGCCTTTGCCGCGCAGAGCGCGTACGGTATCACCTTCGTTCATATCCGAACCGGTAATATTGATTCCCATACTGAGCAGAACTTCGCCAAGAGCCGACATAGAAACACCGCCGATACCAATAAGGTGTCCCCTTTTGCCGGGCTTCATATATTCAAAAAAATCAGAAACGTTCATAACCGCCTCCGTGTTATCATACTAATTCACTTTGATTATAATCCATTATCGATGAGTTTACAATATATATCCCAAATTTTTTAATCCTCAGTTTTTTGGAGGTATTCCTTTATGCGCATTCTTATAGTAAGTGTTACAGCCGGATACGGCCATCATTCCACTGCTGCTGCTTTGGCAACCGAATTCAAAGCACGCGGCAGCGAAGTAGTTGTGATTGACCTTTATGAATATTGCAGTACGTTTATGTATAACGCTATGGATAAAGGATATCTCTTCTCTACCAGCCATCTTCGCCGCTCATATTCCCATACGTATACTATGCTCGAAAGCAATGAAAAGCTACGCAAGCTGGTCTCTACTATTACCGGTAATTCACTTCTTTGCAATAAGTTTGCGCAGTATTTCTATGGTTTTTCTCCGGACGCGGTTATTACCACGCATGTATTTGCGGCTCAAATCCTCGATGAACTTAAACGTCGACAGCTGCTGAGCATTCCCGTTGTCGGAATAAACACAGATTATTGCATACAGCCGCTGTGGGAAGATGTGAGACACATTGACTATATCGTCACTCCCAGTGAGCTTTTGAATTTCAGTGCGTATTCCCGTGGAATTCCCCTGGAAAAGATACTGCCTTTCGGCCTTCCTGTAAAACCTAAGTTTAAAAATAAGCTTTGCAAAACAGATGCAAGACGTATGCTCGATATTCCCGACAGAAAAACCATACTTGTAATGGGCGGCTCTATGGGTTACGGGAACATATCGAAAACTGTAAAAGAGATACTTTCATGCGGAATGGACTTTCAAGTCATCTGTATTTGCGGCACCAACAAAAAGCTTAAAGAAAATTTGAAAAAAATCTCTGCCGACAAGCTTATGGTTTATGGTTTTGTAAATAACGTTGAGGTATTCATGGATGCAGCGGATTGCATAGTAACCAAGCCGGGCGGTTTGACTCTTACTGAAATACTTGTAAAACAGTTACCTGCAATACTCATAAATCCTATCCCCGGACACGAAGAACGCAATATTGATTTTATCTCAAAAAATGGCGGCGCAATAAAAATAACGGATTCTTTCAGCGTTTCGGAGGCCATATATTTCCTTTTTACAAATCCTGAACGATTGAAACTTATGGAAAGTTCACTTGCTCTTATAGCCAAGCCCGATGCTACCGAAAGAATTTGCAGCTTTGTCGAATCGCTTATAAAAGAATAATAATCAATCCGTGAACACTTTGTTCCTGATGAAGCTGCAAAGTGCATTTCCGGGAATGCAAAGACCAAACCAGTAAAATGCAAAAGGCAGGCATATCTGTCCGTAAAGATTAAAGCGGTGCGTGGAATAATCCCACACTGCCCAGCCAAGGAGGATATTTATAACTATGCCTGCCAAAAACTCGACCGTTAGAATTACCATCGTTCCCATGATCCACTTTTTCATAAGACATTCGTCCATTGCCGAAATCAAATAAAGCATCAGTACTGCCAATCCGCCTACAAAATACATTGTCCAATGGCTAAATCCCCTAAACAGCAGTTCTATCAGTACATATATTGCCCCACCTACCGTGAAAACAGATCCTAATTCCAGTGTTTTTTTCATGAAATCACTCCCACGTTAATATCCCCGGAATATTCCTAAAATATTATAGAAAAAGTGCTTGACAAGCAGACGATACACTGGTATAATCTACACGCTCGTAATAAAGTAAGTGTGATATCCACGCACTTCACCCGGCCACAATGGTGCGCCGTGGTTAACATTGTTCAATTCTTCCCTTTTGGGGGTTTTGTGTGTTTTTGCGCGGATGTTTCACATCCGTGCTTTATTTTTGCCCAAATGTCGAAGATCGACAAAAACTTTAGGAGGTGTTCTGGTATCAGCAGCACGGCACATCAAATCAACGAAGAAATCCGTGATAAGGAAATCCGTCTCATCGGTGACGACGGCAGCCAGCTCGGAATAATGTCCGCTCAGGAAGCTCTGGACATTGCAGAAGAGAAAAATCTTGATTTGGTAAAAATCTCACCCAACTCCACCCCGCCCGTTTGCAAGATTATGGACTACGGCAAGTTCCGCTTCGAACAGGCCAAGCGCGAGAAGGAGACCAAGAAGAATCAGAAGGTAATCGAGGTTAAGGAAGTCAGAATGTCTCCCGGCATCGGTACCAACGACTTCAACGTCAAGCTCAAGAGCGCTATCAAGTTCCTCGAAGACGGCGACAGAGTCAAGGTGACCGTCCGTTTCCGCGGCAGAGAGATGACCCACACCGAAATCGGCGAAGAGCTTCTCAATAACTTTGCAGAAGGTTGCTCCGAGGTCGGTACCGTCAACAAAACTCCCAAGCTGGACGGTCGACACATGGCCATGTTCCTGTTCCCCAAGAACGCTAAATAAATAAGAAACATTACGGAAGGAGATCCCACAATGCCCAAGATCAAAACTCATAGCGGCTCTAAGAAGAGATTTTCTCTTACTAAGTCCGGCCTGGTAAAGCGCGCTCACGCAAACAAGAGCCACATCCTCACCAAGAAGAACACCAAGCGTAAAAGAGGCCTCCGTCAGGGTGCTTACGCTGATGTTACCAATGCAGCAACCGTAAAGCGCATGATCCCCTACAAATAAGAATTATTTACTTTACTCAATATATAGGAGGCTAATACAATGGCAAGAGTTAAAGGCGCAATGATGACGCGCAAGAGAAGAAAAAAGATTCTTGGCTATGCCAAGGGCTACTGGGGCTCCAAGTCCAAGCATTATAAGATGGCCAACCAGGCTGTTATGAAGTCCCTCACCTATGCTTACATCGGTCGTAAGCAGAAGAAGAGAGAGTTCCGTCAGCTCTGGATCGCCAGAATCAACGCAGCTTGCAAGATGAACGGCATGAACTACTCCACCTTCATGCACGGCCTCAAGCTCGCAGGTATCGACATGAACCGTAAGATGCTCTCCGAGATCGCAATCCACGATGCTCAGGCATTCACCGCTCTCGTCGAGAAGGCAAAGGCTGCTCTCTAATTAAGAAAGCTTCAAGGACGATATTCCAATCGGAATATCGTCCTTTTTCTATAAACAAAAAAGGTGAGGTATCTCCCCTCACCTTTTGCTGTATTATTTATTTGCGGCCACCATCTTTATAAGGCTGCCGCCCATTAATTCAACTTCTTCCTCATCATGCGTTACCATAATGGCGGTACGGCCGGCAATCTGCTTTTTTACAAACTGCACAACGTTCTGCTTTGTGGAATCATCAAGTCCTTTGAACGGTTCATCCATAATGATCAAGTCGGACGGAGTCATAAGCGCTCGCACAATGGCAACTCTGCGTTTCATTCCTCCTGAAAGCTCACGGACGGGTCGGTAAATGCTGTCGCCAAGACCAACATTTTTAAGCTGTGCTTCAATTTCGGTTTTTCCGATGTCCATGCCACAAGCGATCCGCACGTTCGTCACAGCGCTAAAATCCTCGCACAGACGGTCTTCTTGGAATACACAGCTTATTTTTTCGGGGAGTCCGTGTATTTCTCCCGAATCCTGATGCAATAAGCCTAAAAGAATGTTCAGCAATGTAGTTTTGCCACCGCCTGAAACACCCATGATACAGCTGAGTTCTCCTGCCTTAAATACAGCGTTAAAATCTCTGAGCACAACGAGATCGTCAAAATTCTTGGAAAGCCCTGATACTATAATATCGTTCATTACAGCGCCTCCAATCTTTTATAAAGCCGCTTCAAAAGCTGCAGAATAAGTTTTTCAAAGATAACGCTTACGACGATAATAACTGCCGTCCAGGCAAACAGTTCGGGAGAGTTCAAGTAAAGCTTTGCCTGATAAAGTCTCTCACCGATGGAACCACCAGGTACGCCTATAACCTCGGCTGCTACACCAGATTTCCATGCAATACCCAAAGAAACGCTGCAAGCCGAAATTAGATAGGACTTAAGCTGCGGCAGATAAATATACACAAACTGCTTGCCCCAGCTCATTTTGAATACGTAAGCCATTTCCAAAAGCTTAGTATCGGTAGATAAAATTCCCTGCAGCACGTTAGTGTATATAATGGGCACAACCATGAGAAAAGAAATGAATACAGAAAGATTTTTCGAGTTGAGCCAAACGAGGCAAAGTATTATAAATGACGCAACGGGTGTTGCCTTTATAATAGAAATGAAAGGCCACAAAAGCGTCTCGAGTATATGAAATCTTGCCGCGCATACAGCAAGCAGCGCACCAACCGAAAGTGCAATAAAGAAGCCTAATACTATACGCTTAAACGAGAACCAAATAGCACCCCAAAAAACGGCTTCAAATATGAGCGTACAAAGCTCCTTTACAACACGGATAGGAGTAGCCATGAGAAGAGTTTCGTTAAGCAGCATAGCAACAACCTGCCACAGCACCAAAGCAAAAGCAACGGCGCAAATACGCTCGGCAATAACTTGCTTGCGGCTTCTGCTTTTCTTTCTCATGGGTTTCTCCCCTTTCAAATGATTTTATCTGCTGTAATAGAAATCGTCGGCAGGCAGCTTTCCGCCAACAGAGGCGGGATTCTGTTCGTAAAGCACTTCGAAGTATCCTTCAATAAGTGCCTTCATCTCTGTTCCCTCATAGAAGGCGATGTTGCAATAAGGCAGTGCTTTTTCTGCAACGGCAGCCTTTACGATATCATACTGCTCGATCAGCAGTGCGGTCTCACTTGTATTTGTATTTGCATACTCGATAGATGCTTTGTATTCGTCAAGGAACTTTGCAAGCTGCTGAGGATATTTTTCGGCGAATTCGCGGCGAACAGCGAGAACACCGGTAACAAAGCTGCTTCCGGTTTCGAGTGCATCCCACTCGTCTACCATGCTAAGCGCTATGCGAAGGCCTTCGACGCTGCTCTGGGCAACGGTTACAAAAGGCTGAGGCAGCATAGCGATACCGCCGCCATTTTTGAGAAGAGCAACAACCTCGGTAGGCTCAGACTTCCACTCAATAGTTACATCCTTATCGGGAATAATTCCATGGCTTTCAAGAACGAACTTCAAGGTGTACTCCGTAATGGAACCCTTACCGGTTGCATAGATAGTCTTACCGCGAAGATCTTCAACAGAATGGATCTCATCGCCGGTATCAAGGATATAAGTTACGCCAAGAGTATTTATAGCCAAGAGCTGAATGGCACCCTCGGTGTTGTTATAAACTACAGATGCGAGGTTTGCGGGAACGGCGGCTATATCAAGCTCACCTTTAATGAGCTTGGGGGAAACTTCGTCAATGTTTGCAGCAAGAGAAAAACTGCAATCAATATCGGATATACCCTTCTCAACGTCATCGAGGAATTTTACCATACCCATGGTAGTAGGTCCCTTAAGTCCGCCGAGACGAATGGTTACGGGTTCTTCAACTTGAATATCAGAGGTAGATGCCTGAATACCAGCATCGTCTGTAGACGCCGGAACTTTGGGAGTTTCGGTAATGTCCGTACCGGAGCTGACGACAGTAGACTGATTATTGCATCCGCTGAATACAGCAACAATGAGCATCAATACAAGGATAATAGAAATAGTGCGTTTCATAATTTTACCTCCTAAATTTTAGTTGTAAGTGTCTTGGACGTAACTCCTTTTATCATGCCAAGCTTACCGGAAAGTGAATTGACGGCTACGGGAGGCGCATCCATAACGAGGCAAATTATATTTACATCTTTCTTACTGTACGGCAATCCCATTCGACCGATAATGTACTCCGAAAATCCACTAAGGAGTTCATTTACCTGCGCAACTGCCTGCTTGTCTTGAATGATCAGATTTACGATAGTTACTCTGTTTTCGTTTTCCATAATTACCTCCTAAAAACAAAAAATTCCATGCCGAAAGACATGGAACATAGCCGAAGATAACAATGGCAGAACCATCGTTTCCCATACAGCAGATCAATATTCCTATGCCTTTCCGTTTGGGGCGTACCCTTGCGGTCAGATCACTTTTCATGTATATTATCGCACAAAAATCATAATCGGTCAATAATAAAGGCTGCCGAATTCACATAGAATGCGGCAGCCTTTTTTGTAAATTAAAACAAACTTATTTAATGACTTTGAAGAAATAGAGCAGTACAAGAACAATACCGATAAAGCAATAAAGACCAACAATACTGCTTACGATAGAGAATATCCAGCCAATGAGAGGTATCTTGGCCAAAAGGCCGAGAACAATACCCACAACAAAGCTGACAACAATGTA
>JAFYLI010000091.1 GCA_017537165.1 Oscillospiraceae bacterium
AAAACAAAACTTCAGTAATATCAAAGAGCCTGAGCGGTAACGTTCAGGCTCTTCTTGTATATTGCGTGTAATGTATGGTAGAATAAAAGAAAAACGAAGGAGGTATCTGTTTGAAAAAATTAATATTCCACGTTGACGTAAACAGTGCCTTCTTGTCATGGGAGGCTGCAAGACGAGTAGCGGCGGGGGAAGAAGACATCCGCCTAATCCCCTCTGCTATCGGCGGCGATAGGGAAAAACGCACGGGTGTTATACTCGCTAAGTCTATTCCTGCAAAGAAATTCGGAGTTAAAACCGGCGAACCCGTAGGAATGGCCCTGCGCAAATGCCCGGATCTGTTTCTGGCCCGACCGGATTTTAAACTGTATGAAAAAAATTCCAAGGCCTTTATGGATGTTTGCCGCAGATATGCGCCCGTTGTTGAGAAATACTCAATAGACGAATGTTTTCTTGATATGAGTGGCACATCGCTGATATATCCCGATCCAATTGCAATTGCTCATGAGATAAAAGATACAATTCGGAATGAGCTTGGATTTACAGTGAACGTGGGTATAAGCAGCAATAAGTTGTTGGCTAAGATGGCCAGCGATTTTGAGAAGCCGGATAAAGTCCACACTCTGTTTCCTGAGGAAGTTGCGCAAAAAATGTGGCCTATGCCGGTGCGTGAGTTGTTTTCAGTTGGTAGGGCAACCGCGGAACGTTTGGAGGGTGCCAATATACGCACGATAGGCGAGCTTGCCGCCATGGAGCCGGAGCGACTGCAGTTTTTAGTAGGTAAAAAGATGGGCGCGATGCTTCTTGACTATGCAAACGGCAGAGATAATTCTGCTGTGCTTGCTGAGCCGGAAGAAGCCAAGGGCTACAGCAACTCAACTACTCTCGAAACAGACGTTACGGATTTTGAGCAGGCCAACGTTATCCTGCTGGCTCTTTCGGATAGCGTGGCTGCCCGTATGCGTGCTGATAATGCAAAAGCATACTGCGTTTCCGTTACGGCGCGATCCAATGACTTTAAGACCCGCTCGCATCAGAAAAAGTTGGACGAAGCCACGGATATTACGAAAGAGATATACGATGTTGTAAAGCAGCTTTTTGCAGAACTGTGGGACGGTAAGACACCATTGCGGTTGCTTGGTGTTTCTGTTACGGATATTACACGCGAGGAGTACGTTCAGCAATCCCTTTTTGTTGATGAGAAAAAAGAAAAGGCTCGTAAAATAGATAAGGCGCTGGACGGTATACGCGGACGCTTCGGCAGCGGCATTATAGGGCACGGTTCCTCGTACGGGGCAGCCGTACGAGTTGGCAGCAAGCATAAGGCACAAATGGAACTTGAGCAAGAGGAAAAAACATAAAAATCAAAGCAGGTACAGTACCTTTGAGAAAAGGAACGTACCTGCTTTTTCTTAGTTTTTCTGCAGTTTGATTATAAGGTAGCTGGGGATCTCTCGAGAATTGCCGCTGTTATTGGGTTCTGCATGAATAGGTTCCTGCATCTCGAGGATAGTCAAACCGTTGTGGATTATTGCGTTTATGTAGTCGCTGAAAGTGTGGTGATAGCTGCAGTTCAAAAGTTCTTCCAGCTCATCGTCACCATTATACCACGGCTGAACGAGGCCGGTATCGCTGGGCTCTGCTATGTCCTGACCGCCTTTTGTGAGAGGATAGTGCGCAGAATAGATGGGGTTCATAACGGAAATTATGCAGATGCCCTTATAGGTGAGCATGTCGTAAATATTTGCAAAAAGAGGGAAGAGATCGACGATGTAGTGAGAAAGTGTGGAAGAAAACACCACGTCATACTGATCTTCAGGCACAAAGTCGTGAAGGTCGCCCTTTATAAATCTCGCCTTAGAGCCGCGGGAATCCGCCTTTTCACGGGCGATGCGCAGCATTTCGTCTGAAATATCAACGCCGGTAAGTTTGCGGGGGCTTGCCTCTTCCAGCAGGAAAGTATAGCGTCCGCTGCCGCATCCGAGGTCTATTACCGATTTGCCGTTTATATCGGGAAGCATGCTTTGAATGCATGGCCATTCTATGGTGTCACGGTATGAGTTTTTACCGGAGGTAAAAGCATCATAGGCCGTGGCCATTTTGTTCCAGAGTTGTTCTATATGATTCATGGTGTACACCTTATTTCAATACTACGTTTTCATCGCCGAGCATTTCTCTCAGCTCGCTTATAAGAGCAGGATGAATAACGCAGCGTGTGGATAATGTTTGTTTTGTTTCGGAAAAATGTACCACCAGCTTTTCGTTGCCGGGGAACATTATGAGAATAAGCTTCAGCCTCTCGTATTCCTTGTCTTCAGGGCGCTTGAAGCGGGCATAAAGAGTTTGCCCTGCATCAGCAGATGCAGCCGCACGAGTGGGAGTTGCGGCAGGAACGTCAGTGGGAGCAGTGGGAGCCTTGACCTGATAGCGGCGATCTGCGTAGCTGTTGCCGTTTTGACGTGCTGCGGCTGCGGCACTCTCCTCGGTGAGCTCCGTCATGGATGCGCAGATTATCTGAGGCTCCTTTTCGTCGCGGACGGATATGCGGCCCTTTACGATAACGGGGGTGCTTTCGGGGATACCGCTGCGCCACTCGTCCAAGGTGCGCTGGAATACCAGCATTTCAATGGAACCCGTGGTATCCTCTACGGTAACGTATGCCATAAGACTGTTGTTCTTGGTGGTTTTGGTCTTTACGGAAGTTACGATGCCGGTGAGGGTTACATTCTGGTTATCGTAATATTTGCCGTCTTCCGAACCGTCGAAAGAGGACATTATAGCGCCAATTGGAGCAGCTCCAAGCTTGGCGGAAAGAGGACGATAATCGTCCATAGGATGTCCGGAGAGATAAAGACCCGTAACCTCTTTTTCCATTGCCATAAGCTCACGGCTGGAGAATTCTTCCTTCTTGGGCAGGGGGATTTCTTTGTACTTTGTATCTTCGCCGCTGCCGAAAAGGTCAAACTGACCTTCGAGATTACTTCTTCGCTCGGTGGCTATAGAATCCATTACCGCTGCGTAAATTTCAAGCAACTGGCTGCGCTTGGCACCAAGACTGTCAAATGCGCCTGCCTTTATAAGGCATTCAACGGCGCGCTTATTCAGTTCTCCTCCGTACATGCGGGAGCAGAAATCAAAGAGGGAGGTGAACTCGCCGTACTGTTTGCGCTCGGATATGACAGAGCGGATAAAGCCGCGGCCGATATTCTTTACGGCGGCAAGACCAAAGCGTATGTTGCCGTCTTCAATGGTAAAGCCGTCCCCGGAGCGATTGATATCGGGAGGAAGAAGAGCGATGCCATTTTCGCGGCAGTCTGCTATATATTCCGATATTTTGGCAGTGTTGTCAAGAACGGAAGTAATAAGAGCCGCCATGTACTGGCAGGGATAATAATATTTCAGGTATGCCGTCTGATAGGCAACAATAGCGTAGGAAACAGCGTGGGCTTTGTTGAAAGCGTAGTTGGCAAAGTCGAGAATTTCGTCGTATATCTCTGCTGCGACCTGAGCGGGAACGCCGTTTGCAACGGCGCCGGGAATGTTGCGCTCGGGGTCGCCTTCAATAAATGTTTTGCGTTCTTTGATTATTTCGGCCTGCTTTTTCTTGGACATAGCGCGGCGTATCATATCTGCCTGGCCGAGAGAGAAGCCTGCAAGTTCCTGGAATATCTTGATAACCTGCTCCTGGTAGACTATGCAGCCGTAGGTAACGTCAAGAATGTCCTTGAGCATGGGGTGCTTGTACTTTATGCGTTCGGGATTGTGCTTGCAGTCGATAAAGCGAGGGATAGAGTCCATGGGGCCGGGGCGGTAAAGGGCGATAATAGCGGTGATGTCTTCTATGTTTTTCGGCTTGAGACCTACGCACACACCTGTCATACCGCTGCTTTCCATCTGGAATACGCCGGAGGTTTTGCCCTGCGTAAGCATATCGAAAATGTTTTTATCGTCATCGGGGATTGCATTGAGATCAAAATCGGGATGATCCTTGCGCACCAGTTCAACCGCATCGTGAAGCACGGTGAGGTTGCGCAGACCGAGAAAGTCCATTTTCAACAGTCCAAGCTCTTCCAACTGGGTCATGGGGTACTGGGTAACTGTCAGATCATCGTTGGTGGAGAGGGGAACGTATTCGTAAACCGGCTTTCTGGTTATAACAACGCCTGCTGCATGGGTGGAGGCATGGCGAGGCATACCCTCCAAAGCTCGGGCGGTGTCGAAAAGGTTTTTCATGGTATCGTCGCGCTCATAAAGCTCGTGAAGCGGCTTGGATAGCTTGAGCGCGTCATCAAGCTTCATGTTCAGTGTTGAAGGAACGAGCTTGGAAGCGGTATCAGCTTCGGCGTAACTGATGCCCTGTACGCGGGCAACGTCACGGATGGCAGCTCGGGCTGCCATGGTACCAAAAGTAACTATCTGTGCAACGTGGTCGCTGCCATACTTGCGGTTAACGTAGTCGATGACCTCGCCGCGGCGGTTGACGCAGAAGTCTATATCAATATCGGGCATGCTGACTCGCTCGGGATTCAGAAAACGCTCGAAGAAAAGGTCATATTTAATGGGGTCAACGTCGGTTATTTCAAGGCAGTAAGATACGATACTGCCGGCTGCGGAACCACGTCCTGGACCGACGGGTATGCCGTTGGATTTAGCGTAGTGTATGAAGTCCTGAACGATAAGGAAATATTCGTTGAAGCCCATGGTGTCGATAGTGTTAAGCTCATAATCGAGCTGGGGCTGCAGCTCATGGAAGTTTTCGGGATAACGTTTGCGCAATCCGTCTTCGCAAAGCTGGCGAAGATAGCTGCGGCTGTCAGTAGCACCCTCGGGCAGACGGAACTCAGGCAGATGGTAGCTGCCGAATTCAAATTCGAACTGACACATGTCAGCAATGAGCTGAGTATTATCGGCGGCCTCGGGATAATTGGGGAAGAGCGAACGCATTTCGTCCTCGGATTTGATGTAAAATTCATCGGTATCGAAACGCATGCGATCTTCATCATTTACGTTTTTCTGAGTTTGGATGCACAGCAATACATCCTGTGCGTAAGCATCTTCACGGGTTATATAATGAGCATCGTTGGTTACAACAAGGGGCAGGCCGGTTTCGCGGCTGAGGCGGAGAATACCGTTGTTAACATCGCGCTGCTCTTCAATATTGTGATCCTGCAGCTCGAGAAAATAGTTTCCGTCGCCAAAAATCTCGCTCATTTCCAATGCAACGCGCTTTGCGTGCTCATATTCGCCTCTCTGTATAAGACGGGGCAGTTCACCTGCGAGGCAGGCGGATAGGGCGATGAGACCTTCGGAATGTTGGCGCAGCAAAGCCTTGTCTATTCTGGGTTTAACATAGAAGCCGTCCACAAATGCGCGGCTTACCATATAGCAAAGGTTGCGGTAGCCGATCTCGTCTTTGCAAAGGAGAACAAGATGATGGTTTTCATTGTCTATGCCGTGTTCCTTGTCGGTAAGGGAGCGGGGAGCAACGTATACTTCGCAGCCGATAATGGGCTTGATTCCTGCTTTCTTGGCGGCCTTGAAGAAGGTTACAGCGCCGTACATGACGCCATGGTCGGTTATGGCGCAGGCGGTTTGACCCAGCTCTTTGACACGCTCAATGAGCCTGTCGATCTGGCAGGCGCCGTCAAGCAGACTATATTCCGTATGAACGTGCAGGTGTGCAAAGGCCATGTTATCATCTCCAACAAAAAGTTCCGCCAATACGGCAGGCTATTATATCATATACAGAGTAAAAATAAAAGATAAAAGATAAAGATTTGCTCTTTGATTTGTCGCACCGTATCTGTGGGTAGCAAAACGCGTATTGATACAAAATGGGGCGTATGATATAATAAAGCCAAAGATGAATGGATTATAGTAGGGGAGTTTGTCATGGATATTACACAGACTTTTTATGATAGCTTGGCATCACAATATGATAAATTATTTCTTGATTGGCAATCTGCAGTGCAGGAGCAGGCTGTAATTCTTGACAGACTTTTTGCAGATAACAGATATGATAAGTCTGCCAAAATTTTGGATTGTGCCTGCGGGATCGGAACTCAGGCGATTGGTCTTGCCATGCTGGGCTATGATATGACAGCTTCCGATATCAGCGAGGGAGAGCTGGCAGAAGCCAAGGTAAGAGCAGCGAAGAATAATGCACAGCTGTCTATCGTAAATGCAAATTTCTGCGCTCTGTCGGATGTGTTTGCGGATAGGTTTGATATTGTGATATGTATGGACAATGCATTGCCGCATATGCTGACAAAACCTGACTTGGAGGCGGCTGTTAAGAGTATTGTAAATCAGATAGCGGACGGTGGAATGTTTGTTGCAAGCATAAGAGATTATGATGCGCTGCTTGCAGATAAACCGCCGTATTCGCCACCCTATATACATAAGACTAATGAAGGGCAAAGAGTATCTTTCCAAACTTGGGTTTGGAGTGGAGAAAATTATAAACTGACTCAGTACATCATCGATGATGAAGAAACGCTGCAGGTAAGTAAATTCGATTGTGAATACAGAGCGACCCGCAGAGAAGAACTGACCGAACTGCTGCTTGCTAACGGGTGCAGTGAAGTGGCTTGGAAGTTTCCTGAAGAAACGGGCTTCTATCAGCCTATCGTGATAGCAAAGAAATAAATATACCGTAAAATCTTGCCTTGTCAGGCGATAAACGTATGAAACACCTCCTTGCGTCCATGGGAACGCAGGGAGGTGTTTTTTTCGTTTTAAACTCTTGCGATAGGGTGAAAAACTCAGCTTGCGCTCACGGAAAAAACGATATTATTATCTTTTACATCAATGTTTATTACGCCCTCGTGTGTGAACCTGCCTTTTAGTATTCCTTCGGAAAGCGGATCTTCGATAAGAGCTTGTATTTTCCGTCGCAGTGGCCGTGCACCATAGTCGGTAATGCTGCAGTTGTCTGCGATAAACTCCGTGACAGCGGGCGAAAAACTTATCTGTATTCCTGATTTTTCAGCGCGAAGACTAAGTTCGTCCATCAGCTTTTTAGCGATGAGGGATATATTATCACGGCTAAGTTGGCGAAAAACTATTGTTTCATCCAGCCTATTCAAAAATTCCGGTTTGAAGGTTCGCTTCAGTGCATCGTTTATACGGTGGGCAATATATGTTTGCGCATCGTCTGATGTGCCGGAGAAGCCGAGACGGCATTTATTGCTTACTATATCCGCTGCACCTATATTCGAAGTCAGTACGATTATGCAATTCTTAAAGTTAACCCGTCTGCCGAAAGAATCGGTTAGGACACCGTCTTCAAGTATCTGCAGCAGAAGATTAAAAATTTCATCTCCGGCCTTTTCTATTTCATCAAACAGTATCAGCGAATATGGCCTGCGCCGAATCTTTTCGGTTAACTGCCCGCCTTCGTCATGGCCTACATATCCCGGCGGCGAGCCGATGAGCTTAGATACCGAATGTTTTTCCGTATACTCGGACATATCAAGTTTAATCATTGCATCTTCACTGCCAAACATAACGGCCGATAGTTTTCGGCACAGCTCCGTTTTTCCAACGCCTGTGGGCCCTAGAAACAGAAATGAGCCGACGGGGCGGTGCGGATCTTTTAACCCGGTGCGATTTCGGCGTATGGCGCGTGCTACGGCGCCTACCGCATCCTGCTGACCGATAACTGAGGAATTAAGCTCGGCTTCTATGTTAAGCAGCTTTTGGGATTCTTCCAAACTGAGCATGGCGCAGGGGATGCCCGTCCATTCGGCAACGATGTCTGCTACATGGGCTTCGGTTACAATGCGAGGATTTGCTGAATTGCGTATTTCGGAAAGTTCGCCGCGCAATTTGTTCTCACTGTCCCTAAGAACTGCTGCCTTTTCGTAATCCTGAGAAGCAATGGCTTTGTTTTTTTCATCTATCACGGAGTCCAGCCTGCATTCGATTCCTGCGGCTTTCGGAGATGGAGAAGCTGATGCAGAGATGCGCAGCCTTGCGGCAGCCTCATCAAGGAGATCTATTGCTTTGTCAGGAAGAAAGCGGTCATTTATATATCGTGATGAAAACTCTACGGCTGCGGACAGCGCTTTATCGCTTATACATACTCCGTGGTGAGCCTCATATTTTGCCTTTAAACCGTGGAGTATGCTGAGCGCAGCAGCAGGCTGAGGTTCATTTACGATTATAGGCTGAAAACGACGTTCGAGAGCAGGATCCTTTTCTATGTGTTTGCGGTATTCACCGGGAGTGGTAGCGCCGATAAGCTGAATTTCACCGCGCCCAAGTGCAGGCTTTATTATGTTTGACGCATCGATAGCTCCTTCAGCTGCGCCTGCGCCAACAAGCACGTGCAGTTCGTCTATGAACAGAATGACGTTGCCCGAATTTTTCAGATCGGAGAGTACGTTGTTCAAACGTTCTTCGAAATCACCTCGGTATTTAGTGCCTGCAAGCAGGGAGGACATATCGAGAGATACCAGACGTTTTCCTCGCAGCCACTCGGGCACCTGACCCACAGATATCCTTTGGGCAAGTCCTTCAGCTATAGCGGTTTTGCCGACGCCCGGTTCACCGATGAGGACGGGATTGTTTTTGCTGCGCCTTAGAAGGGTTTGTATGACACGGTCGATTTCAACGTCGCGGGAGATGACCGGGTCGAGGCGAGCTTTGACCGCGGCATCGGTAAGATCACGACTATATTGGTCAAGGTTTTTTGTATCGGTTCGTCTGCTCTGTTTGGGAACTGAGGGTTGATCCGGCGGCAGGGGAGCATGAGAGCCAAAACTACAACTTATTTCGTTGTATATGCGGTTTATGTTTCCTCCTGCACTGGATATTACCTGAGCACCGTTGCTTGATTTGAGGCTAAGTATGCCAAGCAGAAGGTGTTCTGTGCCCACGAAACGGCGGCGGGATCTGGCAGCTTCGTTTACCGCAAGTTCGATTAGTCTTTTAGCGCGGGGGGAGAAGCCTTGAGCCGGACGCGTTCCGGGAACACCTTGTCCTACCAATTCTACTACGCAATCGCAGAGTCTTTTTCCGTTCAATCCATGCTTACTCAAAGTAAAGGCAGCAGCTCCCGCATGCTCACGGTCAAGGCCGAGAAGTATATGTTCCGTGCCTATATATCCGTGCCCCAGTTCGCAGGCTGAATCGTATGCAAGACAGAGAGCATTTTTTGCTCTCTCCGTAAATCTGTCGATGTATTTCACTTGTTTTGTACTCTCCCTTCGGATTGATTTGCGATGGTATTATTTGCCGTTTAAGAAGGAAATATAACTCGCGCAAGCCGATGCGCACCATGCAGGCGTATAAACAGAGCTTTTTGTATAGAAAATTCCTGCATTTTTATAATTTAACGATTGCAATTTTCGAAAAATATGATAAAATTACCGCAGTACATAAATGGAGGTGTATCTCATGGCATACAAAATCACTGACGCTTGCGTAGGCTGCGGTTCCTGCATGGACGGTTGCCCCGTTGACGCTATCAGCGAGGAGAACGGCGTTTTCTCCATCAATGCTGACACTTGTGTTGACTGCGGTACCTGTGAGGCTAACTGCCCCGCAGAGGCTATCAAGGCTGAGTAATTATTACTTGATGGGATGAGGGTTCGGGAGCGTAGCTTACCGAACCCTTGTTTTTTATTGAGGAGATACCCATGAACAACATTGATGAACTTTGGCCCGGTGGGCCTAGATATATACAAAGACCCGGCGTGTTCAAACTTGGCTCCGACTCTGTTCTGCTGGCTGCATTTGCTAAGTTGGGGCGAGTGAAAACGGTATGCGACCTTGGAACCGGCGGAGGCGTGCTGCCTATTTTGCTGCAGGCATATAAGCCCGGGATGGAAATTACGGGTATTGAGATTGATGCCGCTGCCGTCGAGCTTAGCCGCGAGAACATTGCATTGAACGGTATGGAAGATAAGATAAATGTTATCCACGGCGATATGAGGGAGTATAAAACACACCTTGAAGCAGGAAAGTTTGACCTTGTTGTGTCTAATCCTCCATACTTTGCCGCAGGCAGCGGATATGAATCTGATACCCTGCCCACTGCGCGCGGAGAAGCGGAATGCAGCCTTGAGGACGTGTGCCGAGCTGCGGCGTATGCAGTCCGCTGGGGCGGCAACTTTGCCATAGTCCACAGACCTGAACGCCTTTCCGAACTGTTTTGCACGCTGGCTGCCTGCGGTCTTGAACCAAAGCGTCTTAGAATGACACATTACAAAACCGGAACGGCCCCTAATCTCGTGCTTATTGAGGCGCGTAGAGGCGGTAAGCCGGGCCTTGTTATAGAGCCTCCGCTGATAATGACCGATGAAGCCGGCGGAGAATCTGAAGAAATACGAAGAATTTACAGAAGGGGAGAGCAGTGATGTCAGGAACACTCTACCTTGTGGGAACACCTATAGGAAATCTCAATGATATATCGCCGCGCTGTGAGCAAGTGCTCTCGGAAGTTGATTTTATCGCCGCTGAGGATACGAGAGTGTCTATAAAGATACTCAATCATCTCGGTATCAAAAAGCAGCTTGTCAGCTACTACGAGCATAATCAGGCAGAGAGCGGCCCCAAGATAGTTCAGCGACTTATGTGCGGCGAGGATTGTGCCCTTGTAACCGATGCGGGAATGCCCGCAATAAGCGACCCGGGCGAAGGCCTTGTGGATCTTTGTGTAAAATCGGGTATAAGAGTTGTCTGTATTCCTGGCCCCTGCGCAGCTGTTTCTGCGCTGGCTCTTTCGGGCTTGCCCACCGGTAGATTCACTTTTGAAGGATTTCTTTCTGCTAATAAAAAGCAGCGCGCAGAACAGCTTGATGAGCTTAAGGCTGAAAAACGCACCATGATATTTTATGAAGCTCCCCATAAGCTGAAAACTACACTTAAAGATATGCTTACTGTGTGGGGTGACAGAGAGATCTCCATCTCCCGTGAGCTTACAAAGCTCCACGAAGAAACTGTTCGCACTACTCTTTCCGCAGCCTGCGAGTATTACGCAGAGAATGAACCCAAGGGAGAATTTGTCCTCGTCATAAAGGGTGCTGAGATAGCGGAGCACGTTATATCTATGGAAGAAGCTCTTGAACTGGTGCGTAGCCTGCAGGATGAAGGTAAATCCCTTAAGGATGCGGTAAAGCGTGTGGCCTCCGACCATGGACTTTCCAAAAACGAACTTTACGATATGGCTATAAAAGGCTGAAGGGTAAATTGACAATAATTGAAGTGTAAGCTATAATCAAAGTATAAATATTAATGAAAGTTGGTGCTGATATATGGCAACCGTTATGAACAATGAGGGCGAATACGGCAAATATTATGTAACAGATCTTCGCGCACCCGAATTTTCCGCAGAGTTTCTGGAGCGTTATAAGCAGTTTGGTACCCGCATCCGCTGGATCGACGATAATGTTGTTCCCGGTGCATTCCAGATGAATACATCCTGGTATCACCATGCCATGGAAGAGCCTATTTTCCCTGACGAGCACACTCATCCCAATGATGAGCTGATAGGCTTCTTCGGCAGCAATCCCGAGGATCCCGAAGATCTTGGCGGTATCGTTGAGTTCACCATGGGCGGCGAAACTCACAGAATTACCAAGAGTGCTATGATCTTCGTTCCCGGCGGCGTACCTCACCTGCCCCTTAAGCTTGTTGAAGTAAACAAGCCCATTTTCCATTTCTCCATTTGCATTGCTTCCACTTACGAAGCTGCAGACAAGGACGGAAAGAGCATCTACGATTGATACGATAAATGCAGATAAAGCGAATGGCTTAGCCATTCGCTTTATTATTTGCCCAAATGTTTTGACAACTTCGTAATAATATAGTAAGATTTATCCATAGTGCGATGGAGGTGGCTTTGATGCTTACTAAAAAACAGAATTACATGAT
>JAFYLI010000092.1 GCA_017537165.1 Oscillospiraceae bacterium
CCCGTTTTCGACGGCTGCTCATTGGGAAGGATTTCCGAGTTCACCTAACATTCACGTCCCGAAAGGAGGCCCACGCATGAACATAATTGCATATATCATTCTTGCGGTGTTGGGTCTCTGCGTTGGCAGCTTCTGCAACGTCCTCATATTCCGCCTGCCCAAGGGCGAGGAATTCATAAAAACGCCCTCACACTGCATGGCCTGCGGCCACAAGCTCAATTGGTACGAAAACATACCGCTTATAAGCTGGCTCATACAAGGCGGCAAATGCCGCAGCTGCGCTGAGAAGATTTCCGCTCAATACCCTATCATTGAAGCCATAAACACCGGCGCGTGGTTGCTGACGGGCGCTCTCTTCGGCGAAGATCTTTTAAAAACGGTGCTGTATTGCGCACTGTTCTCCCTGCTGACGGTGATAGCGGTAATTGATTGGCGCACCTTTGAAATTCCCAACGGCCTCAATCTTGCCATATTCATACTGGGTGTCATCCGCCTCGCCACCGACCTCGGCAACCTGAAGTTGTACCTCATTGGCATGCTCTGCGTAAGCCTCTTCTTCCTTATTATCTGGTTCGTTACGGGCGGCGCGGGCATCGGCATGGGCGACGTGAAACTTATGGGCGCGGCCGGTCTGCTGATCGGCTGGAAAAACATCGTGCTCGGATTATTCGTGGGCTGCATCATAGGTGCAGTAATACATATTATCCGCATGAAGCGCGGCGCAGGCCGCCGTTTGGCTTTCGGCCCCTATCTTGCGGCAGGCATATGGCTGGCTGCTCTCTTCGGCAGTGAAGCTATTGCATGGTACATTGGATTATTCGGTTTTTGATATATAGAAAGACGGAGGATGCGATATGAGCACAAAGCTTTCCGGCAAAGCATTGGTCATCCAACTCACCAGAGATCATATACGAGTTGCAAAAATGCAGCTTGGCCTCAAAGTGCAGATTCTCTGCGACGCCATAGTGGACACTCCCGCCGGCGCTGTGGAAGACGGTTATATACGCGACCTCGGCGCCGTTACCGCCGCGCTCAGCGAAGTACTTGCTGCGCCCGACTTCAGCGGCACAAAGAAGGTAGTGTTCGTTCTTTGCACCACCCAGGCCCTATCCGAGAAAGTTACCGTTCCCGCTGCAAAGGGTCAGCGGCTGGATAAAATAATGGATGCCAACATGGATATGTACTTCCCCTTGGCTGTCTACGATTATCACGTTACCCGCCAAGAACTGGGGCACCTCACCGACGAACACGGCGTTGATAATATCATTGTGCAGCTTTGGGCCATACCCAAGACGCTGCTCACCCGCTATTATGAGCTGGCAGCCGCCTGCGGACTTAACGTTCTTGCCATTGACTACTGCGGAAACAGCCATGCCCGCGTATCGGGCGCAACTTTCCTCGAGCCCAAATCCGAAAAGCTGAGGAATTTCAAAAAGAAGACTGCCGCCGCAGAGTTTGAATCCGCGAAAGAGCCTTTGGAAAATCCCGTCAGCGTATATATGATGGCAGAGCCCGAGCTGATGGTCATGACCTTCGTTGAGCAGGGTCAGGTGCGCATGCAGCGCAGTTTCCTCTGCGGTTATGATATTAACAGCGCACTGAGCGAGGCAATGATCGTGATCGATTATTACCGCAGCATTAACGATGATCGCGATGCGCCCATAGAGCTCATAATCTGCGGCAGTCTTGCGGAAAACGAGCATTTCACCGAACAAGCAAGCATGCTCCTCAACATCCCCGCTCGCATCCAAGATTCTGACCATAGTCCCGGCTGGTGCTGCTGCATCGGTGCGGCGCAAACTGCGCTGGATTTCGGCAATTCCGACCTTATTTGCAGCGAGAAAAAGAGTTTTGGCCCCGCGTGGCACTACGGTGTTGTTCTCGCAGGCGCCGCAGCCGCTGTCCTTTCCATTATTATGCTGATGACATCCAAAACAGCTTGGGATAACGAGTTGCTCGCCCTGCAGGACAGCGAAATGATGCTGCGCATTCAGGCCGCGCAGAACCAAAAGGCCGCGGATACATACAGCGACTACACTTCGCAATACTATAGTTTCATCGATGATCGGAACAGCCTTTTTGCATCACTGCATACATACAACGACAACATGGTGCTTATTCTGCAGGAACTTGAAGAGCTTCTCCCCGAGCAGGCTTTCGTGGAAGACATCGCCATCCGTGCCGACAGTATGGCTCTGCAGTTCTCCTGCACAGATAAGGAAGAAGCCGCTTACCTTATCATGGCTTTGCGGGAGATGAAATACGCCACGCCGGACTCCGTTTCCGATCTTTCCGCAACTGCAGACCGCGCCGACTCGGCGACCGCCAAAGACAGCACCTTTGAGCGCGATGATGGCCGAATACATTTCTCCGCAGTGCTCTTTTATAACGCAAATCTTATGGAAGCACCGCCGACGCGCGAAGGCCTTATCGGTGCAGAAATACCCTCGATGCTGGAGGTGGATCAATGAAAAAACATTGGAAAATTCTTCTCGGCATCCTGCTTTTCTGCATAGCCGCCTTGGTTTACATAGCACTCTACCGTCCTGCAAAGGCCGACTTCGAATCCCGCCGCGACAGTCTTAACAGCAGCATAAGCTCTCTGCAGAGCGAAGTTACGGAAACCCAATGTTACGCTGACGTGCAGGAAAAGATCCCCGCTGCGCTGGCCGAACTGGACGAAGCGCGCAGGGTGCTTTACAGCAATTTCCCCGCTGAGATGCGGGAAGAAGATCAAATCATGTATATCCTCTATCTTGAAGAGGCCTTCGGCACCGATATCCGATTCGCTTTCAGCCATCCTGAAGATTTCGTGCAGCTGAGTGACGGCTCCACCATCCAGACCCTTAAGCTTACCGTCAACTTCGAATGCTCCTACGATGAATTCCAGGAAATGATCACCTACCTTGCCACGGATAACAAGATAACCTCTGTCTACGATGCAAGATTGAATTACGATGCCGAGAACGACATTGCCGTCGGCACCATCACCATTATACGTTATCTGATGAATTCCGACCTTTTGGAGTATCAGAAACCCGAGGTAAACGCGCCTGGCACGGGCAAAGACAACATTTTCGCCGAACCCTAAAAACACCAAAAGGAGGGCACCATGAAGAAATTCAAAGAGCGTTGCGGCACCACATTGCCGGAAATACTTATTTCCATAGCGCTGCTTGGTTTACTCATAGTGCCCATCAGTTCGGGCATCTTTACCTCCATGCGCATAAACGAGAAAAGCGATGACATGATGCGCGCTCGTTTAGCCGTCAGTTCCGCCGCCGAGACCATCATGGCCGTCGGCATTGACTCTGCCGATACGCTAAGGAATTTGAACTTGCCCGACGTGGTAATAGACAACGGCATCACAGCCCAAGACGGCTACTGGACACTTACTGTTCGCAGCGATAAGTTCAGCGAGGTATTCGTCGAAATACGGGTACGCAGCAATGCCGTGCGCACCTCCGAGAACGGAGGCGGCGGCCCATGAGAAAGAACACTGACGGATACGTACTCATCTACGTTGTATTCGTTATCCTTTTCCTCTGCATCGTTGCAGCGGGCACCTGCACCGCTGCGCTGAATAATCTAAAAACGCAGGCAGCGTACATTGACCAAATGCAGGACAAATACGAGGCCGAGAGCAACATTGAGCAGTTCATGGCAGAAGTGTGCGTAGCTTGCGCAGAAATCAGCGGCGACGAATACTGTTTTACCTCCGACACCGAGGCGATAGCGCAGGCCAAGGAGGATTTCCTCCTTAAAATAGCGAGTTGGAACAACGCATACTGTACCAAAACTGCCATGGGCTGGTCAGCCAGCGGCCTTGAATTCGTAGTCATCCTTGAAACCACCTGCGGCAGCACGAAAATCACTGCCGAGGCCGTGTTCCTCCCGAGTATCGCCACACCGTCCGAAACCACCTACGATGAACTTGAGGACACGGAAGATACGCTTTACAGCTACGCAATCACCCATGTAACCTCCGAATATCGTTCTTACACTTTGGAAAGTTCGGGAGGTGATGCGTAATGAAAAAATCAAGTCCCGGATTCACCTTGATCGAACTGATAGTCGCACTCGCGGCAAGTGCGATAATTTTCGCAGCTGCACTTACATTCCTGCTGCTTGGCACACGCATGGAAAAACACTCTTTCAGCATCGCAGACAATCAGCAAACCGTGCGCATCGTGCTCGCCACAGCCGAGAAGATGGCAATGAACGGCAATATAAGCAGAATAGAGCAAGTCGGCGAAAACTGGGTTCTCTACAGCGACGAAAATCGTCCGCTTTTGCAGTATCTTTCTGCCGACGGCACTCTGCTCGCAGGCGATAACATCCTTATGAGCAATCTGCACTCCGCTACCACAGGCTTTGACGCAGCCAATAATCTCTTCACCCTTACCCTCGCAACGGAATACGATACATATTCCACCACTGTATACTGCCGCAACGGCGAAATATATTAAACGCGAAAAGCAAGTGAAGCACATAGTCCCAAGGGCCATGCGCTCGCGAAAGTGAGGCCTAATGAACAAAACATTTAAGAAAATATGGAACGCGGTAAGCACACTTATCGTTGCTATTATAGTTGCACTGGCAATACTCCTCGTTGGTGTAAGGTTGGTCGGTCTTCAGGTATTCACGGTTCTTTCAGGTTCTATGGAACCCACATACCATGTAGGCTCTCTTATATATGTAAAGGACGTGGATTACAAAGAGCTGGAGGTCGGCGATCCAGTAACCTTCATGCTCAACAAAAACACCGTAGCCACCCACCGCATAATCGAGATCCTCGTTGATGAAAACGATCCCGACACCATCAGCTTCTTCACCAAGGGCGACACCAATGATACTCCCGACGGCAACGCCCTCCACTATAAGGACATAATCGGCACCCCCGTGTTCACTATCCCCTATCTTGGCTATGTATCCCATTACATACAAAATCCCCCGGGAACTTATATCGCCATCACCCTTGCAGCCATATTCGTGGCACTGACGTTTGTGCCCGAACTTCTCTTCTCGGACGATGGCAAACGCGGAAAGAAAAAAATATCAACGGAGGACAAAACATCGGATAAAAAGTAAAATCTACGCAGCTCTTGCTCTGTGCACGGCTCTCGGCAGCAGCATCCGCAACGTGAAATAATTTGACTCCTTTACCAATAGCTGTAACCACAAAGCAATTCCGTCTGACGTTTTGCAACCTCTGCAGAAGCTCGTACCGCTTTGAACGCCCACCGGGCTAACCTTGTATTCATCGGAAGTTTTCCGAAAAACAACAAACCTATATTAGAAAGAAGGTATATTCATGAAGAAAAGAACCCTTGCGCTGTTGTTGGCTCTCATTCTCTGCGTAGGCTGTGCCATCGGCGGCACCGTTGCATGGCTGATCACCAAGACCGACACCATTACCACCACTTTCACTGCAGGCAACATTAACATTGAATTGACCGAAACCACCGGCAATGCGTTCAAGTTTGTTCCCGGCGCTGAAATTGCGAAAAATCCCACAGTTACTGTTAAAGCAAACTCCGAGAATTGTTGGCTGTTTATAGAGATAGTAGAAGCCAACAACCCCCTTGCCGATGGCCAGTCCCAGTATATCATATACGCAATTGATAATGGTTGGAGCGCTGTACCGAACCAAAGTGGCGTATATTATCGCCAAGTATCCTCTTCCGCTTCCGATCAGGCGTTTGCCGTTTTGTCCGGCAATAAGGTTACAGTTTCCAGCGCTATCACAAAGGAGCAAATTGATGCCCTTGGAGAGTTCCAGCCCACCCTTAAATTCACCGCTTACGCTATCCAGTCCGAACACCTCAAATACACCGATGCTATGGATGATAATGCTAAGGCTGCTTTCGCATGGTCTCTTATCGACGAAAAGCCCACCAATCTTCCTGACGACGACAATGACTAACCCCTAATCCCCCTTCGGTGCGTGGGGTATACAAGAGCACCCCGACACAAGCAAACACCACCGTTCCTCGGATGCATCCTCGGAACGGTGGTGTTTTCATATCAAAAAGTTACTTTTTGAGGTTTCTTTGCAAAGGCAGCGAAGGGGTTGGGAGCTATTTTTGCGTGCTCTATGCTGAATTCCGTGTCTGCGTCCACGCGTGCCTCGCTCTTCTCGTCGAAGAACATGGTTGCGCGGCAGTCGGCAGTAAATGCGGGCCAATTTGCAAGACCGGGCGCGTTGGGATCGCCGGTACGGGCAAACTGCACATATGCGCCGAAGTAGGCATCCTGCAGAGCCTCGCTGGCAAGGTTGCCGTTGCAGATGGCGACCTTGTCGATATTATGGAAAGCGTAAGGAATATCGGAGCAGTGCCATGCGGGCATACCGCCATCGTAGGGGAAATCGTAGGTAAAGAGGTAGCAATAGATGTTAGCGGAGCATTCCGCTGCATGCTTGGCGCAGAATTCGAGAATGTCTGCACGGTTGGAAAGACCCTTGAGCACCAGTTCGTTCTTGCCCGGGTAAGCTGCGCGGAACAGTTCTATGACCTTATCTGCCGTTTCGGCACCTTCAAAATGCTCCTTGACCATTGCCACGCGCTGCTCAACAGGGATAGCATCCTTGTCGGGAGTGTTGGCACCGAAGCCCATCTCGGCGATAACGGTACCGACCATAAGGGGCACGGTCTTTGCATGCTCGGTATATCCAATATCCCAGGGATCGCCAAGGTACCAATCGTTGGCCAAAGGTGCCCACATGGCCATCCAGCCATTTTCGGCAAGTTTGGGAGAGATGGCATTGAAGGCTTCAACCAGCTTTTCGAAGGGCACGGTCTCCAGCACGCTTACATCCTCGCCGCCCAGCTGCTCTATAAGAAGCGCGGCAATTTCCTTATCATGGCGCTCGCCGTGGAACATGGGCTTGCCCGCGCCGCCGCTCATAAGTATACCGCGGTGGAAGAGGCCATCTGCCGCAGGAGTCTGGAGAAGGCTGAGCACCTTTCCGCCGCCGCCTGACTGGCCGAATATGGTTACGTTATCGGGATCGCCGCCGAAGGCTTCGATGTTATCGCGCACCCACTTGAGTGCCTCGACGATATCCGCCTGACCTGCGTTGCCGGAGTTGGCAAAGCGTTCGCCGTATGCGGAAAGGTCAAAATAGCCGAGTATATTGAGGCGGTGATTTATGGTAACTACTACGCAGTCGCCGTATTTGCTTAGGTTGTCGCCGTCATAGGCAACCATTTCGATGGAGGAACCCGCAGAATATCCGCCGCCGTGGAGCCATACCATAACGGGCTTCTTGGCTGCGCGGTCAAGAGACTGGGTCCAAACGTTCAGGTAGAGGCAGTCCTCACTTTCGGGCCAGAAGCGGTGAGGTATGAGCAGGTCAAGGGCGGGAGAATTGGGACTCATAAGGGGTGCAACGTGGCCGTACCACAGTGCGTCCTTTACTCCCTCCCAAGGCTCAACGGGCGTAGGCTTCTGAAAACGCTTTGCATCGGCATACTTGATACCGTGGAAGGTATAGGTGCTTTCAAGCTTAAATCCGCGGATTTTACCCGCTTTGGTTTCGGCTATAGTGCCGGAAGTACCGCATTCAAACTGCTTTATCATAATAATCCTCCTTGCGAAATAGTTGTTCAAATAGTTA
>JAFYLI010000093.1 GCA_017537165.1 Oscillospiraceae bacterium
CGCTGTGCGTAGTAAACTAACATAATAATACGCTTAAATAATACGTTGGAGAGGAGCTGTTTGCTTTGGCAGAAAAAACAAGTTTTTATGACAGAATAGTCGGTGAAGGAATCACTTTTGATGACGTACTACTGGTACCTTCCGCCAGTGAGGTCGTTCCCAATCAGGTTGATCTTTCCACTTGGCTTACCAAGAAAATAAAGCTTAATATTCCTCTGGTCAGTGCCGCTATGGATACCGTTACCGAGTCCCGTATGGCTATTGCACTGGCAAGAGAAGGCGGCATTGGCATCATCCATAAGAATATGACTATTGATCAGCAGGCTGAGCAGGTTGATATGGTAAAGCGCTCCGAGAATGGCGTTATTTCCAATCCTTTCTTCCTCTCTCCTCAGAATACACTCGCTCAGGCTGATGAGCTTATGGGCAAGATTAAGATCTCCGGTGTGCCCATTGTTGAAAATGGCAAGCTGGTCGGTATCATTACCAACCGCGATATGAAGTTTGAGGAAAATATGGACAGACCTATCTTCGAGGTCATGACCAAGGAAAACCTCATCACTGCCAAGGAAGGCACCAACCTTGCTCAGGCAAAGGAGATCCTGCGCCAGCATAAGATCGAAAAGCTCCCCATCGTTGACGATAATTTTGCTCTCAAGGGCCTTATCACCATCAAGGATATCGAGAAGGCCGTTACCTATCCCCGCAGCGCAAGAGACGAGAAGGGCAGACTTCTTGTCGGTGCTGCTCTGGGTATTACTGCTGACGTTCTCGACAGAGCCGCAGCACTGATTGATGCCGGCGTAGACGTTCTTGGTCTTGACTCCGCTCATGGCCACTCCATGAACGTTCTTAAGTGCATCGATATGATCAAGTCCAAGTATCCCGATGTTCAGCTTATTGCAGGTAACGTTGCAACTGCCGAAGGTACCCGTGACCTTATCAAGGCAGGCGCAGACTGTGTAAAGGTTGGTATCGGCCCCGGTTCCATCTGCACCACCCGTGTTATCGCAGGTATCGGTGTACCTCAGATTTCTGCAGTTGCAGATGCAGCAGATGCAGCAGCTGAATTTGGTATTCCCATCATTGCTGATGGTGGTATCAAGTATTCCGGTGATATCGTAAAGGCTCTTGGCGCAGGCGCAAGCGTAGTTATGATGGGTTCTCTCTTCGCAGGCTGCGAGGAAAGCCCCGGAGAGACCGAGATTTATCAGGGTCGTCAGTTCAAGGTATACCGTGGCATGGGTTCTCTTGCTGCTATGGCAAACGGCAGCAAGGACCGTTACTTCCAGGAGAATGCAAAGAAGCTTGTTCCTGAAGGCGTTGAAGGCCGCGTACCTTATAAGGGAAGCGTTACCGATACCATCTATCAGATGATCGGCGGTATCCGTTCCGGTATGGGCTATTGCGGCACTCCCACCATCGAGGATCTGCGCACCAAGTCCAAGTTCGTTAAGATCACCGGCGCTGCTCTTAAGGAGAGCCATCCCCACGATATCTATATCACCAAGGAAGCTCCCAACTACAGCACCAACCAGTAATTTTTTGAGAGGTTTTCTATGACTGACAGCGTAAAGACGCTTAAACAGTGGGTAGAAAACTCGGACAATATCGTGTTTTTCGGGGGCGCCGGAGTCAGTACCGAGTCCGGCATCCCCGATTTCAGAAGTGTGGACGGTTTATATAACCTTAAATATGATTATCCTCCCGAAACGATAATCAGCCGCACTTTTTTCATGCGCGACCCCGAGGAATTTTACCGTTTCTATAAGGATAAAATGATATATCCCGAAGCAAAGCCCAATGCCTGCCATCTTAAGCTGGCGCAGCTTGAAGCTGAGGGGAAATTGAAGGCCGTTATTACTCAGAATATTGACGGTCTGCATCAGCTTGCGGGAAGCCATGAGGTCCTTGAATTGCATGGAACTGTTCATAAGAATAGATGCATGCACTGCGGAAAGAAATATGAGCTGGACTATATAGTTTCTGCTGAAGCTGTTCCCAAGTGCAGTTGCGGAGGTACCGTAAAGCCCGAGGTAGTTCTGTATGAAGAGGGGCTTGATGATACAACAGTAAGAAAGTCCATTGAATATATCAGAAATGCCGATATGCTCATAATCGGTGGAACCTCGCTTACGGTTTATCCGGCTGCGGGACTTATTCAGTATTACCGCGGAAAGAAGCTTGTCCTTATAAATAAGTCCGCTACGCCCTATGACAGCGATGCTGATTTGCTTATCGCTGAAAATATAGGCGAAGTATTTTCCCAACTTTGAGGTAATCTATGCGAACTGAAGTTTTGGGCGTAGAATTCGATAATTTGAATATGGAAGCTGCTGCGGCCAAGGCCTTTGAGCTTATGGAGCAGCGGCGCAGCGCTTATGTAGTCACGCCAAATCCGGAAATCGTCTGGATGTGTCGTGACAATAGTGCGTTAAAGGAGTCTGTAGCGGAGGCCGACCTTGTCGTGCCCGACGGTATAGGCGTAATTTATGGTGCTAAGATTCTTGGTACTCCTCTGCAGGAGCGCGTACCGGGAATTGATCTTGCCACCAAGCTCTTTGAAAGATTGCCTGAATCAGGTAAAACTCTTTATCTTCTTGGAGCAAAGCCCGGAATTGCTGAGATGGCAGCGGAGAATATCTCGAAACAGTTTCCCGGAATAAAAATATGCGGCACGGCTGACGGGTACTTTAAGGATGATGCTCCCGTTGTTGAGAAGATAAATGCTGCTGCACCGGACCTTTTGCTCGTGTGTCTGGGCGCACCCAAGCAGGAAATCTGGATGCATAGCAATGCCGACAAATTGAATGTTGGACTGATGATGGGGCTTGGTGGTGTGCTGGATGTATTTGCAGGTACCGTCCAAAGAGCACCGAAAAGCTGGCAGAAGCTTGGCCTTGAGTGGCTTTATCGCTTGATAAAGCAGCCCAGCAGAATCAAAAGAATGATAAAACTTCCGATATTCCTTTTTGCGGCTATCGGAGTAAGAATAAGAGGGAAGAGAGCATGAGCAAGGGAAAGCTGATAGTATTTGAGGGTATAGACGGCTCAGGAAAATCGACTCAGTATAAACTGCTTTGTGATAAACTGAAGGCAGAGGGTATTGATTTCAGAAGCCTTGTGTTTCCCCAGTATTCAGAACCTTCGTCGGCTCTTATAAGAATGTACCTCGGCGGGGAATTTGGTTCCCGACCGGGTGATGTTAATGCGTATGCTGCCTCGGCATTTTTTGCGGTTGACAGATTTGCGTCCTATAAAAAAGACTGGGGCGATTATTATGAGAACGGCGGGCTTATAATAACTGACAGATATGCTACGTCAAACGCCGTTCATCAGGCATCAAAGCTGAGCAGGGAGGATCGTCGTCCTTTCCTTGATTGGCTCTATGACTTTGAATATACGAAAATGGGCCTGCCTGCACCGGATATGGTCGTTTTCATGGACATAAATGCCGAAGCTGCGTCGGCACAGATGCGCAGCAGAGAAAATGCTACGGGTACTTCTGCGGATATTCATGAAAAGGATATCGAGTATCTTATAAGCTGTTGCGAAGCGGCAAGAGATGCAGCAGATTTTTACTCATGGCAGCGCGTGGATTGCATAAAAGACGGAAATATGCGTACTATTGACGATATCCATGCCGAAGTAGTAAGACTGGTTAGAGAACAGCTCTAATCTTGATTTTGCATAAAAGGAAGTGAGCATTTGGTATATATTATTCTGGGAAAAGGCTTTGAGGAAATCGAAGCAGTCGCTCCGCTTGATATTTTGAGACGTGGTGGAATTGAAGCTGCTTTTGCAGGTATAAACGGAACTACCGTTGCGGGTGCTCACGGGATATCGGTAAATTGTGACATAGCAGTTGAAGACATTAAGCCGGAGAATATAGATATGCTCGTTATTCCCGGTGGTCTTGGCGGTGTTGAAAGTATTATGAACAGCCCCGCAGCCATGGAAATTATAAAGAATGCGGGAGATAACGGTGTTGCACTTTCGGCTATTTGTGCAGGTCCTACCGTACTTCATAAGCTGGGTTTTCTCAGCGGCGTAAAGGCCGTATGTTATCCGGGTATGGAAGAGGAAATGCCGGGTGTTGAGTTTGGTGAAAACCCTTCGTGCGCAGACGGAAAGATAATAACGGGACGTGGCCCCGGAGCAGCGCTCGAGTTTGGTTTTGAACTGCTTAGATTTTTCAAAGGAAACGATGCTGTTGAAGAACTGAGAAAATCCATGGTGTGCTCATGAAATAGCGAGGCTCTCCGAAGAGAGCCCCGCATGGAAATTTAGCAGCAGGTGTTGTTGCAGCCGCAGCCACAGCCGCCATTGTTCTGATAGCCGCCGCAGGTGCCGCCAAAAGTGCCGCCGCAGCCGAAGATGAGAATGATAAGGATGATCCAGATCCAGCAGTTGTTGTTAGTTCCGCAAAGCATAATTATGTTCCTTTCTCCGCGCTTTGAAATTCTGCTCCCCGCGCGCGGTAGGCTTTTAGGGGAGCCGTGATCAGTTCAGCGCCCTGCGCTTTACCTTTCGGCATATACTATGTTGGCAGCGCAGAGTGTGTTACAGCCGTCTGAGAAAAGAGGTGTGTGATGGCAGAAAAGAATAATAAGAATAAATTCAATTCAATGTTTGATCGGTTTATCAGCATGGTTGAAAGCGTAAGTGAAGATTCTTACGAAGACCATGAAGAAACTGATGAAGTGGCAGAGGTTGCTGAATTTACTGAACCTGAGCCAAAATCAGACATCAAAGATGATTTTTTTGATTTTTCCAAAGAATACGAAATTGCAGAAGAGGAAGTAACCCGCAAAATAGACAGCGGGAAAATAGCCGACCTTCTTGATATAAACGTTAACGAATCGCCGTTCGATGAAAAAGAAAACACGATGGTTTTCAAGACCACAGGTGACGATGCTCCGACAGAAGAGGGGGGGCAACGTGATGAAGTTGAGGAAACTCACGTTTTCAAAAAGCTTGTTGAAGAAGATGATGAAAACGGTAATGAGAAAAAGCGTGACGATTTCTACGAACCGAGAGATTTCCGTAAGCTAAGACGTAACAGACACTATCGCATGGGATGTATGGGCGGATTTATGTACTTCCTTGTGGTTGTATGTATCAGTGTTGCATTGGCTTCTGTTGGCTGGCTTGCGGCAAACGACGTGCTTTCGCTCAATAAAGAATTGGTTTCTGCGGAAATCACAGTTGCGGAAGATTTTACAATAGAAGAAATTGCACAGCAGCTTGAAGACAAAGGTATAATTGAATATTCCTTCCTGTTTAAGGTATTTTCTAAGATCTCAACAGCAGAA
>JAFYLI010000094.1 GCA_017537165.1 Oscillospiraceae bacterium
ATGCCCGAGCGCGTTAACGTAACGCTGAAGGACAGCTTCGGAAAGCCCAGCCCCAAACTCCGCCTTGTTCGCGGCCGTTTGGAAATCGAGGACGGCAAGGCATATTTCGTCCACAATGACGGACAGGGCAACGGCGTTGTTTCCTCCCTCATGGGCTGCGACCTGCTGGCAGAGATACCTGCAGGCACCGGCCGCGCTCAGGCAGGTCAGATCCTCAGTGCCATCCGCGTACCCAACAACTAAAACGAAAGGGTGAACCCTTTGCAGGATACCTACGGAAGAAAAATAACCTATCTGCGCATATCGGTTACAGACCTTTGTAACCTGCGCTGCGTATACTGCATGCCCGAAAAGGGCGTGGAAAAGCGCTGCCACACAGATATGATGAGCGTGGATGAAATTATCCGCGCCGTGGAAGCCTCCGCCGAATGCGGCATCACAAAAGTGCGCATTACCGGTGGCGAGCCTCTCGTGCGCAAGGGCATAGTCGATATATGCCGCGGCATCAGCAGCATTGACGGCATTGAAGAGGTCTGCCTGACCACCAACGGCGTGCTGCTGCCCAAATACGCTCAGCAACTCAAAGACGCAGGCGTTGACCGCCTTAACATAAGTCTTGATACTCTCGACCCCGAAAAGTACTCTATGCTTACCCGCATCGGCAAACTGGACGATGCGCTGGCAGGTCTTGAAGCTGCGGAAAAAGCAGGCTTCACGGGCACCAAGATAAACGCAGTTCTCATCGGCGGCATCAATTCCACCGAGATCGGCAATCTGGTGGGCCTCACCAAGGATAAGGAAATAGATTTCCGCTTTATTGAGCTCATGCCCATCGGTGAATGTAGCGGCTGGGACAAGGAACGCTTCATTCCCGGTCAGACAGTGCTTGACGCCGTGCCCGAGCTGGTTGAGGATGGAATGAGCGGAGTTTCCCGCATGTACAAAGTCCCCGGCTGGAAGGGACGCGTGGGTCTTATAGATCCCATAAGCCACCGCTTCTGCGATCAGTGCAACCGCATCCGCATCACTGCCGACGGCAAGGTAAAGCCCTGCCTCCACTCCGCAGCAGAGTTTGACCTGCGCGGACTTGACCGCGAGGGCATGATAAATGTGCTGCGCAGCGCCATTGAAAGCAAACCCGGAAGACATATGCTGGAAGAGCGCAGCAGCGAAAGCATTCGCAACATGAACGAAATAGGAGGCTGAGCATAATGGCTGAGTTTACACATTTCAACGAAGACGGACGCGCCAGAATGGTTGACGTAAGCGCCAAGGATCAGACCCTGCGCATCGCCACCGCAAAAGGCGAAGTCCACCTCAACCCCGAGACCTACGAAATGGTCAAGGGCGGCAAGATGAAGAAAGGCGACGTGCTCGCCGTTGCTCAGGTGGCAGGCATCATGGCTGCCAAGAAAAATTGGGAGCTTATCCCCATGTGCCACCCCATAGCCTTGACGGGCGTTGACATAGCATACGAACTTGATGACGAGGCTCACATCATCCACATCCGCGCCACTGCCCGCTGCAAGGGCGAAACCGGCGTAGAAATGGAGGCTCTCACCGCCGCCTCCGTAGCCGCGCTGACCATCTACGATATGTGCAAGGCTGTACAGCGCGATATTCTTATCACAAACGTTTGCCTGCTGAGCAAATCCGGCGGCAAAAGCGGCGACTTCGTCAACAGTCATTTTGAGTAAGGAGTGTATCTGAAAATATGTTTACTGCAGCAGTTATTACCGTAAGCGACAAGGGTTCCGCAGGTCTGCGCGAAGACACCGGCGGCCCTCTGGTCTGCCAAATGCTCAAGGATGCAGGCTACGACGTTGTATACACCTCTATCATCCCCGACGAGCAGGAGCAGATAAGCGCCGAGCTTATCAAGACCGCCGACGAACTTGACATAGCTCTCACCGTTACCACCGGCGGCACCGGCTTCTCCCCCCGCGACGTTACCCCCGAGGCAACCATCGCCGTATGCCAGCGCATGACCCCCGGCATCCCCGAGGCCATGCGTTTTGAAAGCATGAAGGTTACCAACCGCGCCATGCTTTCCCGTGCTCAGGCAGGTATCCGCGGCTATACCCTCATCGTCAATCTTCCCGGCAGCCCCAAGGCTATCCGTGAAAACCTCGCCGCCGTTCTCCCCTCTCTCGACCACGGTCTTGAGATGCTCCGCGGTGAAAAGCGCGACTGCGCCGACGACGCAAAGTAATATGATATGGAAAAAGGGTCATGCCACCGCATGACCCTTTTTATTATCTCTTTTTATAGATTACCAGTTCCGGATTTGCACCGTTTTCTTCATAAGTGCATACAAGCAGGAAGTCCATATTTGCAACAATACCAAAACATCTGGTCCCCCCAAACTCACAAGGAAGCTGGTTTCCGAGATAGGTGGCATTGTCGTCCAAAAACTTGACGCACGCTCCGTTAGGGAGCGTATATTCAAGGTTTACAAAGCTGCCCGAAAGCACATTCAGGTTTTCGACTTTAGGCATGCCTTCTACATTCAGTACATTGAACTCATTTACAAGCTGCGTTTTGAATTCCATAAATTTTTCTTCTCCTCCTATGTTTGAGTAACGCTTCCAAAAATCCAGTGTAAACTCTCCATCGGTATAGCACCACTTGCAGTATTCTTCGTTGAATATGCCGTCTATCTCTTTGCTTGTGGTGGCATCATCAAGCGACATACCGCAGCAATGACAAACCATCTGTCGGGGTGATCCGAGAAGCGTATTGATAGATACGTCGAACAATTTTGACAGTAACTTTAAAGCTTCGGTATTCGGTGTCGTTTCTCCTTTTTCCCAACGCGAAACCGCTTGGCGGGTAACATATACCTTTTCGGCAAGTTCCTCTTGCGATAAACCCTTTTTCGTTCTGAGTTCAAGAATAATATCTTTTGTATCCATTGTTCGTCACCTCAAAAGCATTGTATTACCGAAAGGCGCATAACGCAAGCAACCCGTCGTTGCGGAAGGCGCTATTCTGTCTTGCATTTATCCTCCGCGCCGTAGTATAATAAATTATTAAATCACTTCACTAAAAGGAGGAAATCTCTATGTATAAGATTCTCGTTATCGGCGGCAGCTACTTCATGGGCCGCGTATTCAACATTCTCGCCTCCCGCACCAATGAATATGACATCCGCGTTATCAACAGAGGCCGCTACAGCCTTAATCTTGACAACGTGGTTGAAATGCACTTTGACCGTCACAACACCGCCATGATACGCGGAGTTGTTCCCGACGATACCTACGATGCCATCGTCGACTTCTGCGCTTACGAGCCCGGCGACATCTATAACTTCGTTGGCAGCATGCTCAACAAGCCCTCCCAGTATATCTATATCAGCACCGCCAGCGTATACGATCCCTACGCCCCCGCTCCCGTGGACGAAAATTCTCCCGTTGCCACCCGTTTCGGCACCGACGAAAACTCCGTATACGTGGAAAAGAAGCTGAAGCTGGAGGAAGAGCTGAAGTACACCTGCGAGCACACCGTATGGCGCAATATGCGCAACATGGCATACACCATTCTGCGCCCCGCCTTTGTATACGGCCCCTTCAACTACGCTCCCCGCGAGCCTCTGTACTTCCAGAACATTATTAACGGCGTGCCCACTCCCCACCCCACCGACGCTACGGCCAAGTTCCAGTTCGTTTACGTCAAGGACATCGCCCGCATGATAATGGCAGCCATCGGCAATCCCGACGCATTTAATCAGGTGTTCAACATGGCCGCTCCCGAAGAAATAGACTACAACAGCTTCCTGGCCGAGCTTGAAAAGGCCAACGGCGGCAAGGTGGATATTGCTCCCATTACCTGCGCCGAGGCCGTACAGCAGCATATCCCCCTGCCCTTCCCCCTGCAGCACGACGAAACCTATGACGGCAGCAAAATCGCCCGCACGCTGGGCGTGGAATATACCCCCTTCACAGACGCATTCAAGGAGACCTACGATATTTACATGAAGGCCATGCGCCGCTGATTTCTCGCAAATCAGCGCAAAACATAGTTGCGCGGTGGACTTATGTGTGTTATTCTTTTGTTATCAATATAATTTTAAATAAGGAGAGAATACCATGAAAGATTTCGCAGGAAAAGTAGCATTCATCACAGGCGGCGCATCGGGTGCAGGTCTTGGCTACGCTCAGATCTTCTCCGAGGCCGGAATGAAGGTAGTCATCGGTGACTATCGAGAGGATCACCTTGCAGATGCAAAGGAATATTTCAAGGACAAGGACGCTCAGGTTCACTTCATCAAGCTGGACGTTTCCGACAGAGATTCCTATGCAGCGGCAGCCGACGAAACCGAAAAGGTATTCGGCGTGCCCGATCTGCTCATCCTTAACGCAGGCGTAAACGTATTCGGCCCCGCAGAAGCATCCACCTATGACGACTTCGACTGGGTTGGCGGCGTATGCTACGGCGGCGTTGTAAACGGCCTCGTTACCTTCGTTCCCCGCATGATCAAGGCAGGCCCCGGCCGCCACATCGGCGCCACCGTTTCCTGGGGCGCATTTGGCGCAGGCCCCGTAACCGCTCCTTACTCCGCAGCAAAGGCCGCTGCCCTCAACCTGCTGGAGAGCTATTGGATCGCTCTTAAGCCCTACGGCATCGGCGTAAGCGCCATCGTTCCCGCAAACATCCGCTCCAAGATCTACGAGGCAGCTACCGTCGGCCGCCCCGAGCAGTACGGCAACACCGGTTACAACGTATCCGATGATACCCAGAAGCTGCTTGCAGGCATCCACGCCAACGGCATGGATCCCCGCGTTCTGGCTGAGTGGCTCAAGAAGGGCATCGAAGACGAGGTATTCCTCGTAGTTCCCTATGAGCACGGCACCCGCATGGTCGAGCTGGCTCTTGAGCGCTTCAAGTATTACACCACTCCCGACGGCCTCAAGGCATGGGCCGAGAAGCAGGCTGCTCCTCCCACCGAGGAAGAAATGCTCCACAACGCAGAGCGCGAAGGCTACTCCTTCGATCCCAAGAAGAGAGCCGAGCCTCCCAAGGATAGACCTCCTATGAAGGACGTTGGCTTCGCCAAGGCCCGCGGCGATATCGATTGGATCTCCGACAACAAGAAGTTTAAGGAATAATAGCTATATTTCGGGGGAATAACACATTCCCCCGAATTTTTTATTTATTTTTCAAATTATTTTTCAAAAAACCTATTGACAAAACGGAGAATCCGGTATATACTTACCCTCGCTGATGTGGCGGCGTAGCTCAGTTGGCCAGAGCATTCGGTTCATACCCGAAGTGTCAGCGGTTCGAATCCACTCGCCGCTACCACATCCACTATGAAGTATCTATACTTCATAGATGCTTCATAGTGGTTTTAAATAGATGGCCCGTTGGTCAAGCGGTTAAGACACCGCCCTTTCACGGCGGTAACATGGGTTCGATTCCCGTACGGGTCACCACTCCGGAGAACATTGAAAAATGTTCTCCGGTTTTTTCTTTGTAGGTTCAGTAGTCGGTCGGCAACGTAACTATCAAACTTTAGAACATTCATATATGAACATAAAGGAAGAGACGGGCATATGCCCGTCTCTTCCTTTATGTAGTCTATTGTCAGTTTTTACGTTTGGCGCAAAACTTAAAGGCTGATCTGAACTTCCCAAACTCCGTCGCCATTGAGCTGAGAGCCAAGATTTCTTGTAAAACCTTTAAGCAGCTGAAGATTCAGCGAATCGATGGCCGGATGCTGCAGAGGATCTGCCTCCATCTCGGGGAAAGAAACCAATGCCGTATGGTCAAGGCCTGCTTCGTCGGCCACAAAACGCACGTGGATCGTATTGCCTGAACCGCTGCGCAAAATAGGCAGCAACAGCTCGTCGCAGATATAGTCCAATGCTCTGGCGGGGCGCAGACCGAATCCGTAGGGAGCGGCAAAGGCACGAATCTCACTGCTGAGACCATATACATCGGCGTCAGCACTAGTTAAAGTCCGCTCAAACATGCGCGCACGATAGAGGAACTGTCGCGTCAGGCTGCGGGAGGGATTGCCAAAGACCTCATCCGACGTACCGCTCTCATAAACACCTTTTTCTGCTAAGAACACAACTTGGGATGCAATATTTCGCGCAAAACGCATTTCATGAGTAACAATTACGCTGGTGATACCATTATTCACCAGTCTCCGGATTACCGACTCAACTTCCTCTACCATAGTCGGATCCAGCGCGGAGGTAGGCTCGTCAAAAAGCAAAATCTCGGGATGCATAGCCATGGCGCGCGCAATAGCTACACGCTGCTTCTGACCGCCGGAAAGCTGACTTGGCATCTGAAAACGGCGTGTCTCCATGCCGACCATTTCCAACAATTCCTCAGCTTCTGCCATAGCCTGCTTCTGGCTCAAGCCCCGCACCTTCATGGGTGCAAGAATGATGTTCTCCATAACATTGAGATGAGAGAACAGATTAAACTGCTGATATACCATGCCCATTTTCTGTCGAATACGAAAAACATCAGCATCAGGCGCAAAAATGTCCTCACCATCAATAAGGATCTGTCCGCAGTCAGGGGTTTCCAATTTGTTGATGCAGCGCAGCAAGGTGCTTTTTCCGCATCCGCTGCCGCCGATAATTACGGTACTGGAACCTTTGGGGATATCCAGGTTTACATTGTCCAACACCACCGTCTGAGGATAGCTCTTTCTCAAATTACGAATAGAAATCATTCGCTGTCACCTCCCAGATGCTTCTCTCGGCCCAAAAGGCTCAGCAGCAGGTTGCCAAGATAACCAATGAATAGGTAGAGAACAGATACGAAAATCAGCCCGAACAGAGCGTCATAAGTTCGTGAGGTAACTATCTCCGATGCGCGGGTAAGATCCATAATTGCCAAATAGCCTACAATGGAAGTTTCCTGCAGGGTGATGACAAACTGATTCTTGTAAACGGGCAGGGCAGTGGAAATGGCCTGCGGCAGCGTTATATAGCGGAATACCTGCACACGGGAAAGACCAAGGGTGTGGGCTGCTTCAACTTCGCCCGAGTTGACGGCAGTAACCGCTGTGTAAAAAATATCAGAAAGATAGGCGCCTGCTTTCAAGGTTAAGCCGAAGAGCACAACGATCGTGACGGAAAGAGAGGTTTCGCCGAAGATGATGTAAACAAACAGCATCAAAAGAACCAGTGTAGGCAGTTGCACCAAGAAGGAGATGAAAGCGTTGGTGGCTTTTCGGACAGCTCCGTGGCGAGAAGTTTTCAGCGCACAGAAAGCCGCGCCCAAAAGGCTGCCTATCACAAAAGAGCCTGCCGTCAAAAGCAGAGTGATCCCAAGACCCTCTAAAAAGAATTCCCAGCGATTCTCGAATATAAACGATAAATAGATTCTAAGCTTTAACTCTTCCATGTTCTGCCTCCATTAATATTCAATGGGGATTTTGACTTTCAGCTCATCCCTATCTGCGACCTCGATAAAGACGATGTTCACCGGGAAGAAGGATTTCGTCATCAGCGCCGAACCCGACCGCTCGATGTCCGCGCGGTACAGTTCGGATATTCCGCCGCAACCAATATCATAAGAGCCGTATTGGACGCCCATCTCCATGGATTCCCAAGTGTCTCCGTAAAATACCAAATCATAGCCGTATGCGTTGGCGAAATGGCAAAGAAACTCTACGTCGGTTCCCTCAAAGGAATCAGTCTCCGGGTTGGGATAGGTAAAGGGATAGCCGTCTGCTACGGCCCCCACATGCAGCACACGAGCACCGCCGGTAAGGGGCACCAGCTGAAATTCGTAGCCCTCCGGATCCTGAATACGGGTTACCAGATCGGTATAGTCTTCCGTGGTGATAAATTCGTCGATAAAGGCGTCCAGCTCTTCCTGCAGTTCCGGCTGTTCCGGATTGACCAGCACAGCCATGCGATCCTCGGCGATAGGCTCCTCAATGCAGCGCAGACCATCAATACTGGCCAAAATGTCCACAGCCAGCGGCTGCTCCACCGCGATAGCATCCACCTGATTGTAACAAAGCGCTGTAACCGCACCTGCCACATTATTATAGCGCATCAACGTTAGGTCATCTCGGCTTGTCAGCAGATAGTCAGGGCCCCACGCCAGACCCACTCCCACACGCTGTCCATCCAACTTGTGGACATCAGTGATTGGGCGGGCATTGCGAATTTGATTGCAGCCACACAATAGGCTGCACAGAAGTATGGCTGCTACCAAGCACAAGGCGACAGTCCGTTTTTTCATCTCTTTTCCTCCATTTTTTGTAGGAAATATTTCCTTTTCCAATGTATCACAAGTCGAATGATAGTGCAATAAGCGGAGTAGGTTTGGGCCATCTGTTAGCCTTGTTTTTACAATTTCTTAACATCTCAAAATGTATAAGTTCCCCGGTCGCGCATACGATCCGCGCAATCTCCTCCCCTTGAACCTCTTGGCGTTTCAAGGTTTTTTGTTTTTCAAATCACTTCACAAATTCACGTTTTGCAGTATCGCTCACAAATATTTCTGCATATAAAACTCATTCTGATAAGTTCCATCTTTGAGTTTGAACGCATTAGGCTTTTCCGAAACCACACGAAAACCGAACTTCTCG
>JAFYLI010000095.1 GCA_017537165.1 Oscillospiraceae bacterium
ATGGTCACTGCCGATATAATCAGCAACCTGTTTTGCGTATTTCAGATCAATAGCATCCTCGCTCATGCCGATGGCAAAGGTTTTGATTGGTGCTTTACTTTTTCTGGCGGCAATAGCACATACCAGGGATGAATCAAGTCCGCCCGAAAGCAAAAAGCCTACCCTTGCATCAGCAACAAGACGTTTTTCCACACCTGCCACCAACTTTTCGCGAATATTAGTACACGCGGTCTCAAGGTCATCGTGGCAAACGGTATCCACCTCGGCAATATCGCAATAGCAGATAAATTTGCCGTCTTTGTAGTAATAACCGGGAGGAAATGGCATAATCTTATCGGTAAGTCCTATAAGGTTTTTTGCCTCACTGGCAAACAGAATCACACCATTACCGTCATAACCATAGTATAACGGGCGAATGCCGATGGGATCGCGGGCTGCAATATACTCACCTGTTTTTCCGTCATAGATAATGCAGGCGAACTCCGCATCCAGCATGGCGAACATATCCGTGCCATATTCTCGGTATAAGGGCAGCAAAATTTCGCAATCACTTTCGCTTTTGAATGTGTAACCCTTATCAATCAATTCTTTCTTTTGCTTTTCAAAGCCATAAAGCTCGCCGTTACAGATAACATAACTGCCATCAAGCTCAAATGGTTGCATTCCCGAAGGAGTCAAACCCATAATAGCAAGCCTGTGAAAACCAAGAAGACCTTTACCTGTATCAATAATTCGACTATCATCCGGTCCGCGTGATACTGTACGGTCAAAACCTTTCTTAAAACTATCAAAAGTGGCACCGCTGCCACAGTAACCCATAATAGAACACATGGAAAATACCTCCGTAAAAAAGTAAATTCAGCATCCTACAGGGCGATTGCTGTACTCGCGGTGCCACCTGTATTTGTTCTCATTTTCCGAATCTTAAGCAAGACTCTGTCAACTGACGTGTGACGCTACGGCGCACCTACTAAGATTTCTCTTTTCGGATTGCAGCTCGAAAAGTGTTATTCGTGCAGGCTCGCCATACGGCTTCCACCGTCCCGTACTCGCTATGGGTGAGTGATCTGCATTACTTCTCTTTTCTCTAACGCTTTTGAGATATTCAGTTTTCCTCTCAGCAAAACCTCGAAAGTTTGCTCTTAATAATCCACTTTGGGAACGAATCCAATTTCTTTTCTGCATAAGTTAACATCTTTCGAGTTTTCTTTACTTCACGCTGAACAACAAATCAGCGTAAGAAGGCATTGGCCAGTAGCTCTTCGCTGTGAGAGTTTCTGCTTCGTCGCAAGCGACTCTCAGTTCGCTCATCAGACCAAGTACCGTATCACGGATCATAATGGACTCGGCTCCGATTTCTTCGGCATCGTCCAGAGAAATAAGTGCCTCCTCCAATTCCTCTGCTTTAGTAGCAATACAGTCGGTCAGCGCAGAAAGCTTTCTGACAACGCCGGTCTCATAGCTGCAAGCAAGTGCAGAGTCGAGTGCCTTCTTTGCTACAGCAGACTTTGCAACATCCGCAGTATAGGCTTCGATTGCCGGAGCAATCTGTGTCTTCGCCATATCCACCATCGTTTTTGCTTCGATAATAATAGTCTTGCAGTAGTTCTCCAGCATAATTTCATATCTGGACTTGAGCTCAGCTTCTGTGAATACACCGTGAGAGGTAAGCATATCCACATTTTTCTTATCAAGCAGATGAGGCATACAGTCGGCAGTGGTGTGATAGTTGAGAAGACCGCGCTTTTCGGTAGCTTCTTTGATCCAGCTCTCATCGTAGCCGTTACCGTTAAAGATGATATGCTTGTGTTCCTTTATGGTCTTCTGTATCAAATCGTGCAGGGCAACTTCAAAATCTTCCGCGCCTTCCAGTCTGTCGGCGTAGATTTTGAGAGACTCAGCAACTGCACTGTTCAGCATAATGTTTGCACAGGCAATACTGTTGGAGGAGCCGAGCATACGGAACTCAAACTTATTTCCGGTAAAAGCAAAGGGAGAGGTTCTGTTACGGTCGGTCGTATCACGGTTAAACTTAGGAAGCACATCAACCCCGAGCTTCATTTGGGTCTTTTCCGTACCCTTATAAGGCGTATCGTTCTCGATAGCCTCAAGCACAGCATTCAGTTCATCACCGAGGAAGATAGACACAACGGCAGGAGGTGCTTCGTTTGCGCCGAGACGGTGATCGTTTCCTGCAGTTGCAACCGAGATACGGAGAAGATCCTGATAATCGTCTACCGCTTTGATGACGGCACACAGGAACAACAGGAACTGTGCGTTTTCATACGGTGTTGCGCCGGGAGAAAAGAGATTCTGACCGGCATCGGTGGCAATCGACCAGTTGTTGTGCTTGCCGCTTCCGTTGACTCCTGCAAAAGGCTTCTCGTGAAGCAAACAAACAAGTCCGTGTCGGCTCGCAACCTTCTGCATGATTTCCATTGTAAGCTGGTTGTGGTCGGTTGCGATATTTGTGGTCGTATAGATCGGTGCCAACTCATGCTGAGCCGGAGCAACTTCGTTGTGTTCCGTCTTTGCCAAGATACCCAACTTCCAAAGCTCGTCATTGAGTTCCTCCATAAAGGCGGCAACTCTTGGCTTGATGACACCAAAATAATGGTCATCCATCTCCTGTCCCTTAGGAGGCTTTGCACCGAATAAGGTTCGTCCGGTGAAGCGAAGGTCGGGACGCTGATCGTACATTTCCTTTGTGATAAGGAAATATTCCTGCTCGGGTCCGACAGAACTGGTTACTCTCTTTACGCTGTCGTTGCCGAACAATTTGAGGATACGGAGTGCCTGCTTGTTAAGAGCCTCCATAGAACGTAAGAGCGGGGTCTTCTTGTCAAGGGCATGACCGCCGTAGGAGCAGAATGCGGTAGGAATACACAAGGTCTTACCCTTAATAAACGCGTAAGACGTGGGATCCCATGCGGTATAACCTCTTGCCTCAAAAGTGGCACGAAGACCACCGCTGGGGAAAGAAGAAGCATCCGGCTCACCCTTAATAAGCTCTTTGCCGGAAAATTCCATAATGACACCGCCATCCGGAGACGGAGAAATAAAGCTGTCGTGCTTTTCTGCGGTGATACCAGTAAGCGGCTGGAACCAATGGGTATAGTGTGTTGCACCCTTGGAAACCGCCCAATCCTTCATAGCGGCGGCAACTGCATTGGCAACGCCAATATCCAGTTCCGTGCCTTCATCAATGGTCTTTTTCAATGAGGCATACACCTTCGCCGACAAAGTGGCTTTCATTACTCTGTCATCAAAGACCAGGCTTCCAAAATAATCTGTTACAGTATTCATAATTTATTCTCCTTTACATTTTAAGTCGAAGTATTGAAAAATAGATAAAGGCATCTTTAATGCGAGAAACATTAAAGACGCCTTTGCCTTCTTCATATATAAAATTGTTTTTGGATTTCTGAAAGTAAAATAGCGTCTTTGAGCACTAACACTCAAAGACGCCTTTGCCTTTACGCTCCGCATTATACACCCACAAAAAAACTTTGTCAACCCCTTTTTGAAACTTTTTTTGCGAAAAACTTGCAAAAAGAGTCGGAATTTTCACATATCCTATTGACAAAATGCAAGTCCGAGAGTATAATTATGGCAAATGAGCAAAGGCGTTCATTTCAGTGTAGAAGAAACTCTACATTGAGATGAGCGCCTTTTCTTTTTATTTAATCCTGAAAGGAAAAGAACCGATATGAAAGTAGAAGGCCAAGTACGAATCCCCTCCGGATGTGCAATTGCAGCTGTCATTTCCAAAGAAGGAAACAGAATGTCCGGAGAGATGATTACCAATGCTATGAAGCCGATGCACGACCGTTCCAACGGACTTGGCGGCGGTTTCGCCGGTTACGGCATCTATCCTGAACATAAGGAATTTTACGCATTACATATGTTTTTTGACTCCCGTGCGACACGTAAGGAATGTGAAGTATTCTTAAAGGAACGATTTGAGATTGTTAAGAGTGAGATCATTCCCACACGTACCATTCCTGCTATCACAGATGAGCCGATTATTTG
>JAFYLI010000096.1 GCA_017537165.1 Oscillospiraceae bacterium
TATCGGGATTGCCGCCTCTGATGGTTTCAAGCAGATTCTGACGCTTTGTAAGCATAGTTTTTTCCACCTTTCGTTTTCTTATATATAAAATTATTTCATTTCAAATCCACCGCGGGGGTCTACATCTGCCGCCGCTGCTATACGCATTACGCCTACCGACGCTATTGTAACGGTACTTTCAACGTGTATGAAATCCGTAGCGCTGCGATCAAAAAGTATGTTGGCCTGCGCTTCAAATTCATCATCCGCATCCCAAAAGATAACTCGCATAGGTATACAGTCAAATGCTTTCAGTTCGTAGCCTACATCGCCTACGTTCAGATTCACTCCGCCAATGGCTTCACAGCCTTTCGCCAGCGCCTCGGGTCTGCCCGAGAACATTTTCGCAAAGGGCTCCAGATTGCCCTTCCTGAAGGCAGGGCCGAAAACCGACGCATCCTTCAGCTGCTCAAAGGGCATCCAATCACCGCTCAGCGCGGCATTGGGCTTCACATAGTACAGCAAGGTATAAATATTCAGCATTTCACCGATGCTCAGTTCTGCCGTTGGGTCATCGAGATCTCGGATATCACCCGTTTCAAGGCATATAGCGCAGCGCCGTCCGAAGTGAGTGATTTTCAAATCGCCGTTTTCCACCTTCAGTTCGGGAAGGAGGCGGCACAGCTCCGCCGTATCCATCTGCAGGAAACGCTGTTTCCACTCGTCTATTTGCAGGGCATAATTTGAAGGACACTTCTTCATATGCATTACGCATCTTCCTCCGCTTCCCTTTTAACCTCAACGGCTCTGTATTCCTCGCCCAGCACCAGCATCTCAACGCTGCCCGCGCTGAGGTCGGCAAGGCGCAGGTTCACTGCCTCCGAGCTGCCCGATGGCAGGAACGCTTCTATGGTAACGTCCGCACCGTAGTCTATGTTTTCAATAACTGCGCCCGAGGATTCAAGCTCACGGCGCACTCTCTCATAGAGATTATAGGGGCAGGCTGTGGCTGTGCTCTCCCATAGATCCATACGGCTTACGCCCGCCGCTTCAAGAGCCAGCTTGGCAGCCTGAGAATAGGCTCGCACAAGGCCGCCCGTTCCAAGCAGTATGCCGCCGAAATAGCGGGTTATAACGCAGCACACGTTATATATCTCCCCTGCTCGGAAAACGTTCAGGGTAGGCATACCCGATGTGCCGCCGGGCTCACCGTCATCGGAATAGCGCATGGCGCCGCCTTCACGGATTATGTAGGCGTACACGTTATGGGTGGCATCCCAATGCTTTTCACGCATTTCCTTTATGTGAGCTATCGCTTCCTCTTCGTTTTCAACGGGCCACACGCGGCCTATAAAGCGGCTTCGTTTTTCTACGAACTCCGCTTCACCGAACTTCGTGGGCACAAGGTAGCCGCTCATACTACGAACTCCTTAATTTTACCGTAAATATGGGCAGGGCAAACTGCCTTGACCGCCACACCTGTGTCGGTATAATCGGTTTCCAGCACCTTGCACTCCTTATGGAGCAGATCCAGCAGGCCGCCCTTATCATAAGGAATGACCAAATCAAGGGTCTTTATGCCTGCGCTGAGAATGTCAAAAATCTTCTTGCGCAGTTCTTCAAGGCCTTCGCCGGTAATGGCAGAAACCTTGACCACGCCCTCCTTGGCAAAAATAGCCGCCGCGCCGGGCTTATCGCACTTATTATAGACTTCAACTCTGGGAGTTTCGGAGGCACCAAGCTCGTTGATGAGCTTATCTACAACTTCAGCCTGCTTCTCCCACTCGGGGTTGGAAACGTCGATAACGTGGACTATAACGTCGGCAAACTGAAGTTCTTCAAGGGTAGCCTTGAATGCCTCAACCAGCTGGTGGGGCAGCTTTCTGATAAAACCAACGGTATCCGACAGCAGCACCTCAAGAGTATCGTCAAGGCGCATACGGCGGGTAGTGGTATCAAGGGTATCGAAAAGGCGGTCACCCGTCTGAATATCGGAATCGGTAAGGGCATTAAGGAGAGTGGACTTGCCTGCGTTGGTATAGCCCACCAGCGCAACGGTATTGACAGAATTCTTCTCGCGGAGGCGGCGCTGAGTTGCACGCACGCGGCGCACCTCTGCCAGCTCGTCCTCAAGGGCGTTTATCTTGCGGCGAATATGACGTCTGTCGCTTTCCAGCTGAGTTTCACCGGGGCCGCGGGTACCGATGCGGCTGCCGCCCGATGCGGTCTGACGGACAAGGTGAGTCCACATACCTACAAGGCGGGGCATCAGGTACTTATACTGAGCCAACTCAACCTGCAGGCGGCCTTCACGGGTCTTGGCTCGGCCCGCGAAAATATCAAGAATAAGACCGCTGCGGTCAAGAACCTTTACTCCCAGCTCCTCTGCAAGCACGCGCATCTGCGAGGGAGAAAGCTCATTATCAAAGACTACCAGGTCGCACTCGTTGGCCTCCACGGCCTCCTTTACTTCCCTGACCTTACCCTCGCCGATAAAAGTACGGGGGTCGGGGGTAGCTCTGTTCTGCATGACCCAACCGCAGGTAATACCACCCGCAGTATCCAGCAGGGCCTCCAGCTCCGCCATGGTAACGTCGTCCGAGCGCTCATCTATATCCAGCGCATCAGAATTAAGACCTACCAATATCGCCTTTTCCGGCGCGCGGTTCATTGTTTCATATTTACTGCCGAAGCCCTGAATTATATCCATATCGTTCCTCCATGCGGCAAGCGCCGCATAAACCGTTTATTTGCATAGTATACGCAGTTTATCATATTATAACAAGTATAAATGCTCTATCCCCCGCTGTCAACATGGAGGGATAGAGCATTTTTTATTCGTCGCACTCTTCCATTGAGATATACATTTCCTCAGCCTGCTGCTGAGCCTCTTCTATAAGCTGCCTGGCTCTGCCGTAATTTTGCTTTTCTATTTCTTCCGCGATATCCGTCAGCGAATTGAAAAGCACAAAGTAAGGTTTTTTATATTCGTCCATAAACTCGCCTCCAAGTACATTATAGGACACTCGCATCAAATTTAAATGCAATACATTTGCAATGCACACAACACGCACTTTTTGCAATACAGTATAATTACTACATTAAGTGAGGTGAACGTATGGGCGGATTCAAAATACCTAAAATTCCTACCACAACTAATAAAACCATACGTTTCCCTGACGATTTAATCGAAGAAATCGAGTCTACAATTGCCGGCCAGGAATGTACCTTTTCCGCATTTGTAATTGCCGCAGTGCGAAATGCGTTAGAGGAACTCAAAGAGGAAGATGAGTAAACAGTGGTGCGCAGATAAAATCTTACTTTGGAGATTGCCACATCGCTCTGCTCCTCGCAATGACATGTTTTTTCACATTTTGCGAGTTATTGTTGCTGCTGTGTGTATCGCTGCATGGCGGCTGAGGCATGCCTCAGCCCTACGTTCAACGAATAAAGTGAAATCTACCTTGTAGGGAACGCTCTTGAGCGTTCCGCTTGTGACGATACTGCCGGAAGTGAACGGACGCTGTGGAACGGTCAAGACCGTTCCCTACGAACATGATTAAGTTTTTGCGTCATTCCGAGCATAGCGAGGAATCACCCGGTTGAATGGCACAAAAATAAGGCTGACGGAAAACCGTCAGCCTTGTTTTTATTATGAGTTGATGTAGAGAGATTATCTCTTGATCCAATCGAGGTCCTTACGAGCCTGACCAAATGCTTCGCCGCCTTCGGGAACTGCCCAGCCCATCATGGGTACTTCCTTACCTTCAGCCTTCATCTTTTCCATCATTTCCTTCATAGCCTTCATCTTCTCGGCCTGGATAGCGTCACGCTCAGCCTTGGTGAGGGTGTAGTTCTCGATGGTTTCGTTGAGGCCGCGGAGCTGATCCTTCCAGCTTTCGGGATTATGGTCGGGAAGAGCAAGGATACGGCCATTTTCGATAGCTTCCTTGAGGATCTCTGCCAGCTCAACGGGATCGATACCGATTGCATGGACAGAGCGCAGGTGCATCATGGTACCCTCGGTTACGTGGTAACCGGTGTTCTTCAGATGCGCGGGGCGGTACTTCTCTGCGTTACCGATGTTGGAGTTGATGTTACCGGGGCAGAGAACGGTTGCGCCGCCGCCGTACTTCTTGAGCGCATCAGCATAGGAGTACATAAGGTTGATAACGCCGGCCTTAGCTGCAGAGTAGGGGCCGGTGCCGGCGCCTGCCATGAGACCTCCCATGGAAGCGGTGGTGGCAACGTGGAACTCTTCCTTATTTGCATAAGCCTTGATCATTCTGGGAACGAAGATCAGCAGACCGTTTACAACGTGGTTGAAGCAAACGCCGACAACCCAGTCAAAATCGTCGAAGGTGGAAGCTTCAACGGGGCCGAAGGAGTTAACGCCTGCAGTCTGAATGAGGAGGTGAGGAGGACCACCGAAGGTTTCTTCTACCTTATCGGCAGCTGCGGTATACTCAGCGCGATTGGTGAGGTCTACCTTGAGAGGCAGAACATCAGCTTCTGCGCAGCCTGCATAAGCAACGATTTCCTTAACAGCATTCTCAAGAGCATCTTCACGGACATCAGCAATAGCGACCTTCATGCCGTTCTTAGCAAACAGCTTGGCCTGACCCAGACCAGCGCCGGAAGCGCCGCCGGTTACGAAACAAATCTTACCTGCAAAATTTTTCAATTTTCACACGCTCCTTGATATACTTTATTTTAATTTATTTTCTTATCTCTTGATCCAATCGAGATCCTTGCGAGCCTGACCGAATGCTTCTGCACCTTCGGGAACCGCCCAGCCCATCTGAGGCATTTCCTTGCCTTCAGCCTTCATCTTTTCCATCATTTCTCTCATAGCCTTCATCTTCTCAGCCTGAATAACCTCACGCTCTGCTTCGGTGAGAGTGTAGTTCTCGATGGTCTCATTATAGCTGCGGAGCTGACCCTTCCAGTTGGCAGGGTTGGGATCCTGAAGGGCAATTATACGGCCGTTTTCTATAGCTTCCTTGAGAATCTCTGCCAGCTCGATGGGGTCCTGACCGGTAGCGTGAACAGAACGCAGATGCATCATGGTACCCTCGGATACGTGATAGCCGGTATTTCTCAGGTGCTCGGGACGGTACTTCTCGGCGTTGCCGATGTTGGAGTTGATGTTTGCGGGGCAGAGAACGGTTGCGCCTGCACCGTACTTCACGAGAGTTTCAGCATAGGAGTACATAAGGTTATTGACAGCAGCCTTAGCAGCGGAGTAAGGGCCACATCCGGAACCTGCCATGAAGCCGCCGCCGGAGGAGGTGGTAGCAACGTGGAACTCTTCCTTGCCTGCATAAGCCTTGATCATTCTGGGAACGAAGATCAGGAGGCCGTTTACAACGTGGTCAAAGCAAACGCCGACAACCCAGTCAAAATCGTCGAAGGTGGAAGCTTCAACGGGGCCGAAGGAGTTAACGCCTGCGGTCTGAATGAGGAGGTGGGGAGGACCGCCGAAGGTTTCTTCGATCTTATCGGCACATGCGGTATAGTCAGCGCGGTCGGTAAGGTCAACCTTGATAGCAAGAACGTCGCTCTCAGGGCAACCTGCATAAGCAACGATCTCCTTAACAGCATTGTCAAGAGCATCCTGACGAACGTCACCGATAGCGACCTTCATGCCATGCTTTGCAAACAGCTTGGCCTGACCCAGACCTGCACCGGAAGCACCGCCGGATACGAAACAAATCTTACCTGCAAAATTCTTCATGTGTACACGCTCCTTAAATTTATTTAATTAAATTATTTGCTAAACAATTTTATAGAGAAATAAACCTTCCCTCCTTTGTATCATAAACTCACAAGCACACAATTGTCAAGCGCTTTAAATGCGTAAAACCCAAAAAATCAGTCATAATTTACATTTATAACTTATACAATCTTTTCATTAAACTTATGTCAATTATATCAACAATCATTGACAAAATTACGCGCTTAACTTAATATAGTAGTATCATAGTATATTTCCAATATGGGGGCAGTTTGCCCTGCTGCAGCTGCAGCCCACATTTTAAGGAGGTAATGAAATGACAGAAGCAAAGGATATGACCTTTACTCTCGAAACTGCTCACGCGAAAGTTTCCGAGATGATCGGTGCTATCCCCACTGCGCTGACCGAGTATCGCTGCCCTCTTTGCGGCAAGATCTTCGGCTGCTACGCTGACATCAAGCAGCACTACGCTGTGGAGCATGTCGGCGCTATCCCCCCCATCACCGTTGTACTTAATCTCAACGGCAAGAACTGCGAAGTTCTCATCGAGCCCCACTGGACTCTCAAGCGCACTCTGCAGTTCCGCCTTGGTCTCACCGGCGCCAAGCACATGTGCGACAAGGGCGTCTGCGGTTCCTGCACCGTTATCATGGACGGCCGCGCAGTTCTCTCCTGCCAGATGCTCGCAGTAGAGTGCGAAGGCAAAGAGATCCAGACCGTAGAAGGCATCGCCGCCGATCCCAAGTGGAAGCCTCTCGTTGATGCTTACTGCCGCTGGGACGCTATGCAGTGCGGCTACTGCACCCCCGGTTTCCTCGTATCCGCAAAGAATCTGCTCGACAAGAACCCCAATCCCACCGAGCAGGAGATCAAGGAAGCACTCTCCGGTAACATCTGCATCTGCGGTACTTATCCCCGTCACGCCCAGGCTATCTTTGAGGCGGTAGAAAGAATGTCGGAAGGAGCGGTAACAAATGGCTGATATAGTAGGCGTAAACGGTCAAAGAGAACATTTTCGAGTAGTCGGTAAGCCCAACCTGCCCGGTAAGCTTTCCTATGCACTGGCTACCGGTATCGCTAAGTTTGGTATAGACTACGTTCTCCCCAACATGCTCCATGCAAAATTCCTCCGCAGCCCCTATGCAAACGCACTCATCAAGAAGATGGACACCACCAAGGCTCTCGCTCTCCCCGGCGTAGTTGACATCGTTACCTGGGAAGACGAGGACATCAAGAAGCTCGGTCAGAATCCCTTCGGCCCTCCCTCCCGTCCTTATCTGGACAACTGGGCAGAGCAGGAAGGCGCTGAGGTCGGCTGCATCGTAGTAGCCGAGGACGAGGACATCTGCGAAGAAGCTCTTCGTCTGCTGGACATTGAGTGGGAAGTTCTCGGTCACGTCGTTGACACCCTCAAGGGTCGCGAAGCTGACGCTCCCACCGCTCACATGGTCATAGCTCCTCCCGATCCCTTCTCCAAGCCCCCCGCAAAGGAAAAGCAGGGCAACGTTTCCTACGCTGTTACCACTCAGGGTGACATCGACAAGGGCTTTGCCGAAGCTGACTACGTTATCGAGTATGAGCTGAAGCTCCCCGCTTTCGCTTCTCATATTCCCAATCCTCCCTCCTCCGTTGCATGGTGGGAAGATAACCCCTACCACGGCGAAGGCCCCGACCTCCACATCGAGGGTGCTGTTCAGCGCCGTGAGAACATCAGCCGCATGTACGGCGTTTCCAACGAGAAGACCGTTCAGGAAGGTCTCTTCCAGGGCGGTAAGTACTGCGACTGGGGTATGCGTAAGTCTCAGGAGATCACTCCCCTGCTGGCAAAGCGCACCGGTCGTCCCGTACGCTGCGCATACACCCGTGAAGAAACCTTCGACTTCCTCATGAACGAGCGTTTCATGTATCTGAAGGTCGGCTTCACCAAGGACGGTCTTGTAACCGCTATCGACGACTTCTCCGTTGCCGACAACGGCGTTTACGGTTCCTCTTCCTTCGGTACCGCAGGTGACCAGGGTTACGGCCCCTACTACACCTTCAAGTGCCCCAACATCCGCCAGCAGATGGATATCGTTGATACCAACCGCGGTAAGATGTACGTTTCCGGCCAGCACTGCCCCTTCAACTGGGACTCCGGTACTATGGCCATTTATCTGATTTCCGAGAAGCTGGGCATGGATCCCATCGACGTTGCTATGATCAACGTTCACGGCCCCGAGTCTCAGGAAGACAACACCATCACCCCCAGCCTTTTGGCATGTATCGAAGAGGGCAAGAAGTTCGTTAACTGGAGTTGGCACAAGTCCGGCGAGAGAAAGCTCGAGGACGGCCGTATGCACGGCGCAAGCTTCCGTTACCAGATGTGCCCCCGTCATGCATTCTCCGGCTACGATTGTAAGCTCGAGCTGAAGAACGGCGTAGTACATATGCCCACTCAGGGCCCCTGCACCGGTATCTTCGCAGTTGAGTGTAACGCAATGGTCGTTGCAGAAGAGCTCGGTCTCGAGTATGCAGACGTTGCTATCGATTTCGACTACCGCGAAACCTTCACCCCCGTTGGCGGCGGTTCCGACGGTACTACCGCTTCCTCCTGGGCAATGAAGGAATGCGCCAACATCCTCAAGCAGAAGATCCTCGTATCCGCTGCCGAGAAGGCCAACAATCCTCCCCCTCCCAGCATGTTCATGTTCGGCAAGCCCAAGGAGAACCCCCTCAAGGGCCACACCGCAGAAGAGCTGGATATGATCAACGGTATGGTATGCCTGAAGGCTGATCCCAGCGTTGGTCTCCCCCTCAAGGAAGCTACCTCCGAGAACATATTTGCTACCTACTCCGGTCGTCCCCCCACGTCCCTGTGGACTCTCGGCATGGGCAGAAAGCTCGACACCATGAACACCGCTTACTGCGAAGTCGCTGTCGACACCGATACCGGTGAGGTCGAGATCCTCCGCTTTGATGCCGTTGCCGACCCCGGTAAGGTCATGCGTCCCACCTCTCTGGAAAGCCAGATCGACCAGGTTCTTTACTTCTCTCAGGGCTGCCAGCTTCTCGAAGAGTACGTTTACGACGAGAAGACCGGTGTCCGTCTGAACAACAACATGATCGATTACAAGAAGCCCACCACTCTGGACGTTCCCACCATCGGCAAGAAGTTCCTTGAGACCCGTGCGGGCAACGCAGCTTATGGCGCAAACGGTATCAGCCACTCTCTGGCAAATACTCACGCCATCATCATCGCTATCCACAACGCTATCGGCGTATGGGTAGATCCTCCTGCCACCCCGGACAAGATCCTCAAAGCTTTAGGAAAGGCATAAGGTGATAGAATGAGACCTTTTAATCATACAAATGCCAAGACCCTGGAAGAGGCTTCAAAGGCGCTTGAACAGGGCAAGGCCGCTCTCATCGCCGGAGGTACCGACCTCCTCGGCACCCTGAAGGATAACATCCTTCCCGAGTATCCCGAAACCGTTGTTAACATCAAGTCCATTCCCGGCCTTGATTACATTAAGGAAGAAGATGGCGTTCTCAAGATCGGCGCGCTGACCCGTCTGGCAGATATCGCCGCCTGCGCCACCATCTCCGAGAAGTACACCGCTCTGGCTCAGGCAGCCAAGGCCGTTGCTTCCCTCCACCTGCGCGATATGGGTACCATCGCCGGCAATATCGCTCAGTTCCCCCGCTGCTGGTACTACCGTAAGCCCGAGAACCGTTTCGACTGTCTGCGTAAGGGCGGCACCGAGTGCTTCGCTCAGACCGGTCAGAACCGCTTCCACTCTATCTTCGGCGGCGTAAAGGTTCGCGCTACCTCCTGCCAGCAGGAATGCCCCGCAGGCACCAACATTCCCGCTTACAACGACCGCATCCGTAAGGGTGACTGGGACGGCGCTGCTGAGATCATCATGCAGGTCAACCCCATGCCCATGATCACCGGCCGTGTTTGCGCACACACCTGCCAGGATAACTGCAACCGCTGCACCATCGGCTGTGACAGCGTTTACATCAACGGCGTTGAGCGTACCGTAGGCGATTACATTCTCGACAACGCAGCCAAGTTCTACAAGGCTCCCGAAGTCGAAACCGGCAAGTCCGTTGCCATCGTCGGCGGCGGCCCCGCAGGTCTCAGCGCAGCTTACTTCCTGCGCAAGGCCGGCAACAAGGTTACCGTTTACGACGTTAAGGACGAAGTCGGCGGCATGCTCATGTATGCTATCCCCGCTTACCGTCTCCCCAAGGACGTTGTCCGCAAGCTCATCGACGCTCTCAAGGGCATGGGCATTGAGTTCAAGACCGGCGTTCGCATCGGTGTTGACGTTCTTCCCGAGGATCTCGAGAAGCAGTATGACAGCGTTTGCTACTCCACCGGTACCTGGAAGCGTCCCGTTGCAGGTCTTGCAGGCGAAGAGCTTACTCACTTCGGTCTGGACTTCCTGGTAGGCGTTGAGAAGTGGATGGAAGGCAAGATCGGTTCCGAAGTTATCGTAACCGGCGGCGGTAACGTTGCTATGGACGTTGCTATCACCGCAAAGCGTCTGGGTGCCAAGAAGGTTACCCTGGCCTGCCTCGAAACCCGCGAGACCATGCCCGCAAGCAAGGAAGAAATCGCCCGCGCTGAAGAAGAAGGCGTTATCGTAATGCCCTCTTGGGGTCTTTCCAAGGTTGTTGAAGAAAACGGCATCGTAAAGGGCCTCGAGCTCAAGCGCTGCACCTCTACCCGCGACGCTGACGGCCGCTTCAATCCCCAGTACGACGAAAGCGAGAAGACCGTTGTTGCCGCTGAGAACATCCTCATGGCTATCGGTCAGACCGTTGACCTCTCCTTCCTCGATGAGAAGTATCAGGTTCAGCTCAGCGCACGTGGCCTGATCGACATCGACAACGAAGCTATGACTTCCCGTCCCGGCATCTATGCAGCCGGCGACGCTACCACCGGCCCCGGCACCGTCATCAAGGCTATCGCCAACGGTCACAAGGCTGCCAACGGTATGAACAAGTACCTCGGCATCGCCGTTCCCGCTGCCGATGCAAAGCTGCGCTTCACCAAGCCCGCTGACGATGCAGTTACCCGCACCCAGAAGATGGTTCTCCGTGAAGTTGCTCTCGAAGAGCGCTCCCTCACCGTTGAGGACTCCTTCACCGCTTCCATGGAAGAGGCTACCGAGGAAGCAAAGCGCTGCCTGAGCTGCGCCTGCTATGCAGTACATCCCTCCGACGTCGCTCCCGCTCTCATCGCTCTCGGCGCAAAGGTCATCACCACCAAGCGCGAGCTGGATATCAACGATTTCTTCACCGTAAAGGTTCCTGCAAGCACCGTTCTGCAGCCCGGTGAGATCGTTACCGAGATCCAGATCCCCACTCCCGCAGCCGGCGTAAAGACTGCCTTCATCAAGTTTGCTTACCGTAAGTCCATCGACTTCCCCGTAGTAAACTGCGCAGTTTCCGTAGGCGGCGACGAGCCTCGCGTATGCCTGAATGCCGTTGCTCCCGTTCCTTACCGCGCCCTCAAGGCCGAGGAACTGCTCAAGGGCAAGGAAATCACCGAAGAGCTGGCTGAAGCAGTCGGCGAAGCTGCCGTTATCGGCGCTCAGCCCGACGAGGACAACCGCTTCAAGGTTCAGATCTCCAAGGTCATGGTAAAGAGAGCTCTCCTCTCCATCAAGTAATTTAATCCGCACAACAAATTATCCCCCGACTCTGAATGAGTCGGGGGATTTTGTTTTTATATTGAATTATTACTCCGCGTACAAGGCCTCATTTTTCGCGTAGGCTTTCTTTCTGATTATGAAGTAGCAGACGTAATGTGCCGCTGCGGTAAGGGCCCATGTGATGGGATAGGATATGTAGAGCATAAGCAGGGTGGGCATAGCGGCAAAAAGGGTAAATATCCACACAATTCTGAATGCGCAAGCACCGATGAGTGCTACCACTGTGGGCAGAACTGCATAGCCAAGACCTCTGTTTACACCGCCCATCATGTTCATAAGGCCTGCGGTAAAGAAGGCGGGGCTTACAATAAGCAGACGGTAGGCGCCGTATCCGATAACGTCTGCCTCCTTGGCATAAATACCGACCAGAGGCTCACGGAATATGATGCACATAGTGCCGAGGAAAAGTCCGATAGCGATAACAAGCACGGTACAGTACTTAACGACCTTTTCGGAACGCTTATACTGTCTTGCGCCCATGTTCTGGCTGATAGAGGATGTAGTGGTCTGGTTAAATGCATCCAGTGCGCAGAACATAAATCCGTCGATACTTGCAGAAGCGGTGTTGCCGGAGATTACAGCTGCGCCGAAGCTGTTGATGGAGGACTGGATTATAACGTTGGAGAAGGAGAATACGCAGCCCTGCAGACCTGCGGGAATACCGATGCGAAGGAGCTGGAGCAGCTTATCCTTATAAATTCTCAGCTTTCTCAGCTCAAGATGGCACATACCTTCGCTCTTCATAAGGCAGCGGATGGTAAGGATCATAGAAAGGACCTGAGAAAGAGTGGTTGCAAGAGCAACGCCTGCAACGGCGATTTTACATACGATAACGAAGAACAGGTTGAGGAGAACGTTCAGCACACCTGCAATGGCCAGATAGTACAGAGGACGCTTGGTATCACCTACTGCACGGAGAGCAGCGGAGCCGTAGTTGTATACAGCAGATACGGGCAGACCGATGAAGATTATTCTCATATAGAGAGCCGCACCGTCTATTACCTCGGGAGGGGTGCCCATCATATTGAGAAGAGGCTTGGCAAAGACGACACCTATAGTTCCGATAATTACGCCGCCGATAATCGCCAGCACAATGGTGGTATGCAGGGTCTCGCCAACGGCCTTTGCATCTTTCGCGCCATAATGGCGGGCGATGGTTACGTTGGTACCCGTGGCAAGGCCGATAAGCAGGTTAACTATCAGCTGGATGATAGCCGTAGTAGCGCCAACCTGAGCAAGTGCAATACTGCCCGCAAATCGTCCTACCACAACAAGGTCAGCGGCATTGAACAGCAGCTGCAGCAGACCCGACAGCATTACGGGAATGGTAAAGCTGATCAGCTTGGGCAGCAGAGAGCCGCTTGTCATATCAAGTTCGTGATTTTTTCTCATTGTTTTCACCTATTTCGTTTGCAAATTATATACGCTTATAAGCAAGCAGACAAACTTCCAGTTCCGTTTCGATGCTTTCCAGTTTATCAAGCTTGGCATGGTCGGCAGCCGAGGTCTTATAATAATAAGGAGTCATGGAAAAGAGCCTCTTTATATCCGCGCCCTCCACCTTTATAACAGACCGCACATCCAATCTGTTTTCAAGGGCGAATCCATCAAGCTCCGTTTCCGGCTCGCCGTTTTCATAAGGCTCATCGTAAACCGCCGCTTTCAAGCCGAAAAGATGTTTAGGCAGCACCACTGCGCGGATAAGGCTTCCGCCTTCGCTGAGTACGCGGTGGAACTCAGCCGCTTCAAGAGGCGAAAAGAAATTAAGCAGCATATCGCAGCCGCCGTCCGCTACCGGCAGTCTTGCCGAGCTTGACACGGCACATTCGGCATTGGGCAGACGCTTCGAGGCATACCGCAGGGCATCCTTTGAAATATCCGAGCAGGCAACCTGTATATCCTTCCCCTGCTCTTTCGCCTTTTCATAAAGCGCCGAGGTATACCAGCCCTCACCGCAGCCTGCATCCACAAGTCGGCTTCCGCTTTTCAGCATTGGCAGAGCCAGCTCCAGCATGCCATCTCTGATGGGCGCATAATACCCGCCATCGAGAAAATCCCGTCGCGCTTCCACCATAAGGCGGTCATCGCCATGGCGCTTAGCCGAGGACTGATTGGACATCAGCAGATTTACATATCCGTATTTTGAAATATCGTAGCAATGGCCATTGGGGCAGAAAAGACTCCGCTCCCGCTTTTCCAGCGGCCCTTTGCAGACAGGACAGCAGAATATCATTTTTATCACTCCATTTTATCCCGTAGCATTTATCTTATCACATCTTCGCAAATGTGCAAATGAAAAATTGCTCAAAAAACGGTAAATGTTATAACTTCTATTCTATTTTTATGCTGCCTCATATAATTTTAAGAAAGCGCTTTTCTTTTTGAATTTCTTGTGTTACAATAAATTCAAACAATTTATTATTCGTGCAAAATTAATTATTGTAAAGGAGATATAGCAAATGGGCAGATTCGACGATTTGGTTTTTACTATTCCTAAGGAATTCCACAACTGGTATGGCTTTGCTTCTCCCCGCGGCTTCTTCCGCGGCACTACCATGATGGAGAAGGCAAGAGTCTATATGGACTTCACTTCCGTCACCAAGCCCCTCCCCATGGAGGTTCCCCACACCCACCACTGCGCTGACGAGTACCTGGTTTTCACCGGCGCAGATATGAACAACTTCTTTGAGTTCGACGCTGAGGTCGACGTATGGATCGGCGAGGATCCCAACAACCTCGAGATGTACACCCTCACCCAGCCCACCATCATCCGCGTTCCCCCCAAGATGTATCACTGCCCCGTAAACTTCCGCGTTATCAACAAGCCCATCGTCTTCTCCGCAGTTTATCTGGACGGCGACTGGTCCAAGATCAACCGCAACGTTGACGAGAACGGCCGCGAGCACTTCACCTATGACGGTGCAGGCGTTCGCCGCTGCGTACGCGACACCAGCAAGGAATGCATCTACTGCGGCAGCTGCTTCTCCGAGGCTATGAAGAAGAAGGAAGAGGCTCAGGCAAAGGGCGAAGAGATCCCCAAGGAAGAGGCTCACGATACCAAGCTTCTGGCTCCCTACTACGAGATGGCCGAAAAGACCAAGGGTCAGCGCAAGTATCAGAAGTTTGTTTATCCCTATCAGCCCGAAGAGCACAATGACGACCGTTTCCTCAGCCCCAGAGCAGGTTTCCGCGGCGTAAGCGAGATGGAAAACTCCCGCCTGTGGTATCTGTACAACATCGTACAGAAGGAATGCGTCATCGGCGAGACCCACATGCACCACGCAGTTGAAGAGTACATCTTCTTCACCGGCGCTGATATCACCAATTTCTTTGACTTCGACGCTGAGATCGAAATTCAGATCGGTGAGACTCCCGACAACATGGAGACCTACACCATCACCGAGCCCACCGTTGTCCGCATCCCCGCAGGCATGTGGCACGGCCCCGTAAGCATCAAGCGTTTGGGCGCTCCCATCAACTTCGAGCCCTTCTACCCCGCAGGCAACTACGGTAAGGTAGTTTACAGAGATGGTCAGTACATCTTCGAGGGCACCGACCTCCCCAAATAAGTAATTTCAATTACATATAAGCGCAGCCGCCGCAGGTTTTACCTGCGGCGGCTGTTTTTTGCACTTTATCGGATTACTCTTCGGCAGTCCCTGTTGCGCGACCGCCAACTATACCTGCCAGCAGAGCCTGCAGGTCGATGCCGGTGGACTCCTTCACGCCGTCCATTATCTGTCCTGCGCTGTTCATAACGTCCTTCACCAATCTGGTGGAGTTGCCGTCGCCGTACATAACGATCTTGTCGGTCTGGGCAAGAGGAGTTGCAGCGTTCTTTACTACCTCAGGCAGAGCATTGAGGTACATCTCCAGCACGGAGGCTTCGCCCATCTTCTTCTGAGCCTCAGCCTTCTTTTCGATAGCCTCTGCCTCGGCAAGACCCTTGGCGCGAATACCCTCGGCCTCCTGCTCCATGGCAAAGCGGATAGCTTCGGCCTCGGCCTTGCGTGCCTCGGCTTCCTTGATTGCCTCGTATGCCTTTGCGTCCGCGTCGCGCTGACGGCGGATGAGGTCTGCCTCGGCTTCCTTCTCAGCCTTATACTTCATAGCATCCGCCTGCTTGCGAACCTCTGCGTCAAGCTGACGCTCCTTGATAGCGATCTCTCGCTCGGCAAGGTCTGCTTCCTTTTCGCGCTTTGCAATATCGGCGTTGACCTTAGCGACCTCTATGGTCTTACGCTGAGTCTCCTGCTGAATGGAGTAAGCTGCGTCGGCCTCTGCCTTTTTGGTATCGGCCTTGACCTTCATTTCCGCCTGCTGGATAGCAAGGGCAGCATCCTGCTCGGCTATCATCTTCTCGGCCTGCACCTTTACGGCGTTGGCCTCCTGCTGAGCGTTAGAGGTAGCAATCGCAATATCGCGCTGGGCATTGGCCTTTGCGATCTGGGCATTCTTGCGGATCTGCTCCACGTTGTCGATACCCATGTTCTCAATGGTACCCGCACCGTCCTTGAAGTTCTGGATATTGAAGTTAACCACCTCAAGGCCCAGCTTCTGCATATCAGGTACTACGTTCTCGGTTATCTTACGGGCAACTCCCTGACGGTCCTGAACCATTTCCTTAAGACCCACAGAGCCCACGATCTCGCGCATATTACCTTCCAGCACCTGAGTTACAAGGCTGCTCATTTCGGCAGCAGACTTACCAAGCAGTGCCTCTGCGGCAAGCTCTAGCAGCTGAGGATCGGAGCTTATCTTTACGTTGGCAACACCGTCAACCACTACGTTGATGAACTCGTTGGTGGGGACGGCCTCGCTGGTCTTTACGTCCACCTGCATTACCCGCAGGCTCAGTTTATCGACTCTTTCGAAGAAGGGTATGCGCCAGCCTGCTTTACCGATAAATATTCTGCGGCGTCCGAGACCCGATACTATGTAGGCAGTATCCGGGGGTGCCTTCATATAGCCTGCAAAAAATATCAGCAGAACCACCAACACCGCTACACCAATAATAATGTACTTGACCATTCTTTTTTCCTCCTTTTTAATATTTACGAATGTCCTTATGTACATATAAAAGGAAGCGACACAATAAAAAAAAGACTTTTACCGCCATGCGGTAAAAGTCTCGAAAAAACTTTATCAGTCTTCGCGCTCCCGAGCCTTTCGGCTGTCTTGACGAGAACGCGCCCTCCGTAATCGGAAGGAACTACTCCCTTTTATTGACGTGAGTATATCATGCCGCCGGCTAACTGTCAAGCGGCTTTCAGTAAAGCGGGTACGATTTGTGGATACTCTACAATCCGATATACGCGTTCACCCATGCGGTAGTATGCTCTTACCATTGACAAATACCCCCGTGGGGTATATTATAAGAGTATCAATATACCCCCGGGAGGTATACTATGGACACCGAAAACAAAGTTTGCGACTGCTGTCGCCACAAAAATACTCCCCGCGATGAGGAGACCCTGCGCCAGCTCCACAATCGCCTTAACCGCATTATCGGTCAGCTTGGCGGCATAAAGAACATGCTGGATGATAACCGCTACTGCGGCGACATTCTCACTCAGGTAAGCGCAGTTGAAAGCGCTCTGCAGAACTTTGGCTACGTCATCCTGCAGAATCATTTGAACACCTGCGTTGTGGAAGAGATACAGAATGGCAACACCGAAATCCTCGACGAAGCGGTGGAGCTTATCAAGAAGCTGAAGTAAAGGAGGCTGAATATGGGTTTCCAGAAATTCAGTGTCAGCGGCATGACCTGCGCCGCCTGCAGCGCCCACGTGGAAAAGGCCGTGCGCGGCGTTGAGGGCGTAAGCGAGGTTTCCGTGAGCCTGCTGACCAATTCCATGGGCGTGGACTTCGCCGCTCCCGCCACCGCACAGAAAATATGCGACGCGGTATCCGCCGCAGGCTACGGCGCAGCGCCCGACAATGCGCAGGCGGCAAAAAACAGCACCGCTTCCCGCGAGGCTCTTGAGGATCACGAAACCCCCAAGCTTGCCCGCAGGCTTATAGTTTCCCTTATATTACTCATCCCGCTCATGTACGTTTCCATGGGTCACGTGATGTGGTCTTGGCCTCTCCCCTCCGCTATGGCAGACCATCCGCTGACCATCGCGCTTTTTGAGCTTATTTTCACCGTTGCCGTAATGGTGGTAAACCAGCGCTTCTTCATCAGCGGATTTCAAAGCGCGCTCCACGGCGCTCCAAACATGGACACCCTCGTTGCCATGGGCAGCGGTGCCGCCTTCGTTTACAGCACTGCGGTAATGTTCCAAATGTGCGCCGCCGCGGACGGACTGCACCATTATCTCCACGAGTTCTACTTTGAGTCCGCCGCCATGATACTTACCCTTATCACCGTGGGCAAAATGCTGGAGGCTCGCAGCAAGGGCAAGACCACCGACGCAATAAAAAGCCTTATGGACCTCGCTCCCAAGACGGCCCGCGTACTGTGCGACGGTGTTGAGGAGACCGTTCCCGCAGAAGATGTTCGCATCGGTGATATTTTTCTCGTTCGCCCCGGTGAGAGCATTCCCGTGGACGGAGTTGTCATCAGCGGTGAAAGCGCCGTAAATGAATCGGCACTTACCGGCGAAAGCATCCCCGTGGACAAGGCTCCCGGCAGCAGCGTAAGCGCCGCCACTCTCAATCAGAACGGATTTATCACCTGCGAAGCCACCCGCGTCGGCAGCGACACCACTCTCAGCCAAATCATCGAGATGGTTGAAAACGCCGCAGCCACCAAGGCTCCTATCGCCAAAATCGCAGACAGGGTATCAAGCATATTCGTGCCCACCGTTATCGGCATTGCCGTTATTACTCTCATCGCATGGCTCATTGCAGGGCGGGCATTCGGCTTTGCCCTCGCCCGCGCCATCAGCGTATTGGTAATCAGCTGCCCCTGCGCCCTTGGCCTCGCCACCCCCGTGGCCATAATGGTCGGCAGCGGCCTTGGCGCCAAGAACGGCGTTCTTTTCAAAACCGCCGCAGCCCTTGAAGCGGCGGGCAAGACCAACATCGTAGTGCTGGACAAAACGGGCACCATCACCGAAGGCAAACCCAAGGTAACGGATATCCGCCCCACAGAGGGCATTCCCGAAATCGCGCTGCTCCGCCTTGCCGTTGCTCTTGAAGCAAAAAGCGAGCACCCCCTCGCCCGGGCGGTAATTGAATACGCCAACGAGCAGGAGCTTGACCAAAGCGCCGCCGATGACTTTTCCGCAATGCCCGGACACGGCGTTCGCGGAACGGTCGAGGGTCGCGTCGCCATTGGCGGCAGCGGAACATTTATGAAGCAGCAGGGCATCATGACCCCTGCCATGGAGAAAGAGGGTCAGCAGCTTGCCGAAGAAGGCAAAACACCGCTATACTTTGCCCTTGACGGACACCTGCTCGGCATAATCGCTGTGGCCGACGTAGTCAAAGCCGACAGTGCCGCAGCCATAGAAGCGCTGAAAAACATGGGCATCCACACCGTCATGCTCACGGGCGACAATAAGCGCACCGCTAACGCTATCGCGGCAAAAACCGGCATCGACGCGGTAATATCCGACGTTCTCCCCAACGATAAGGAGGCCGTTATCCGCCGCCTTTCCGAATACGGCAAGGTTGCCATGGTGGGCGACGGCATCAACGATGCTCCCGCTCTCACCCGCGCCGACACGGGCATTGCCATAGGCGCAGGCGCTGACGTGGCGCTGGACGCAGCAGATGTAGTTCTCATGCGCTCCGTCCTCTCCGACGTACCCGCCGCCATTCGCCTTTCCCGTCAGGTGCTGAAGAACATACGCGAAAACCTGTTCTGGGCATTTTTCTACAACTGCATCGGCATCCCCCTTGCCGCAGGCGCGCTCATTCCCCTTTTCGGCTTGGAGCTGAACCCCATGTTCGGCGCGGCGGCGATGAGCCTTTCCAGTTTCTGCGTTGTAACCAACGCGCTGCGGCTGAACTTCTTCAAGCTGCACTCCCCCGCCAAGGATTCCAAGGCAAAAATGATCCCCCTGCCGGACCTTTTGTCCGACTTAACGGATAATACACAAACTGAAACAATGGAGGTAAAAGAAATGATAAAGGTTATGACTATCGATGGCATGATGTGCAATCACTGCACCGGCCGCGTCCAGAAGGCTCTTGAGGGCGTTGAGGGCGTAGCAAAGGTTGAGATGTCTCTTGAGGCTAAGACCGCTACCGTTACTCTGGCAGCAGACGTTGCCGACAGTGCACTCACCGACGTGGTTACCGCCGCAGGCTACACCACTCTCAGCTGCGTAGCACAGTAATCCCATAAGACAAACAAGAATGGAGGATAACTAATGTTATCCTCCATTTCTCTGTGCAGATAAACGGCCTAATTTCGCCCCCTTGTTAAAGGGGGCTGTCTGCGAAGCTGACCGGGGGATTCCGCACGCCTATGCACCTATTGAATCCCTCCACCGCAAGCGGTCCCCCTCCCTTTAACAAGGGAGGAAATAGTGGTACCTCAACCCACTCATTCTTCAATAATCTTCTTTATATCACTCTTTTGGGGTACCTATTGAATATAGCAAACCATTCGATTATAATAGATACATAAACACATTAAGCGGGGTTTGATATGAACAACATCATTCTCATCGGTATGCCCGGCGCGGGCAAAAGCACCATCGGCGTTCTGCTTGCCAAGGCACTTGGCATGGACTTCGTGGACACGGACATTATCATCCAGCAGCGCACAGGCCGTCTGCTGCAGGACATTATTGACAACGATGGCATCGAACCTTTTCTGCAGATCGAGGAAGACGTTCTGTCCTCTTTGGAGCTGAAAAACTCCATTATTGCCACCGGCGGCAGCGCGGTTTACTCTCACAAAGCCATGACCGCACTGAAGCAGACCGGCCGAGCAGTATATATCTCCCTGCCCTATGATGAAATCGAAAAACGCATCACCAACATCACCACCCGCGGCATCGTCCTCCGCTCCGGCAACACCCTGCAGGATGCTTTCAACGAGCGCGTACCTCTCTACAAGAAATACGCTGACATTACCGTTGACTGCTCCGGCAAGGACATCGAGTCCAGCATGCGTGAGCTGGTGGCAAAACTTTGAAATAAGTATTTAACCTTCTCCTTGAGGAGAAGGGGGACCGCGCCAGCGGTGGATGAGGTGTAATATCCGCATAGATATTTACTGCTTGCCTTCCTCGATGAACAGATTTGTCTACCTCATCAGTCGGCTTCGCCGCCAGCTTCTCCTCACAGGAGAAGCTTAACCATTTTTCACCGTTGCCCTCCTATCCACACACCTACACAACTAAGAACCGCCCTTCGGATTCCGAAGGGCGGTTGGTTTACTCTTTCTTCTTTCCGTCCATGGCGAGGATAAACACCGTGGAAACTATCATCACGAAGGCAAGGATATCCATTGCATAGATGGGCGATCCGAGCCATGCAACTGCCAGCACCTGAGCGGTTACGGGTTCAACGGAGGCGAAAATACTTGCACGAGTGGCACCTACGCTCTTGACCGCCAGCATATAGAAGGTAAATCCCGCTATGCTGCCGAGGAAGATTATTGCCGCTACTGCTGCCCAGCCTGCCATATCCAGCCGCGCCTGCACTGTCCAGGGTTTGAAGATAAAGGCGAGAACTATACCGCCGATGAGCATTGCCCACGCAAGAAGCGAGGTGGTGGGATATTCCCGCAGCAGGCGGCGGGGCGCGAGGTTATACACAACTACGGTGGCTGCGGAAACGATACCCACGACTATCGCCTTGCCCGATACGGCAAGCTCGGAGAGTTTGCCGTGGGTGGCGATAAGGAACACACCCACGACCGCCAGCACAAGGGCAATAAGCTCCCTGACCTTTGGCTTTTTCCGCTCCATGGCGCAGACTACTGCCATTATCATTACGGGCGAAAGGTACTGCAGCACGGTGGCCGTGCCTGCGTTTGACCACTGGATGGTAAGGAAATATGTATACTGGCAAAGCATTATGCCAAGCAGGCCGTAGATAAGCAGCGGCGCAATATTTCGGGGATTTTTCCAAATACCCACCGTCTGCTTAGGGTTCTTTAAAAGACAAACTATCATCAGCACCAAGCCGCCTACGAAAAGACGGATCGGCACGAGCCAGCTTGCGGTTACGTCATAATTTGTGAAAAGAAACTGCCCGCAGGCTCCCGA
>JAFYLI010000097.1 GCA_017537165.1 Oscillospiraceae bacterium
ATTGGGGCAAGGAAAAGGAACTTGGCTTGCTTCTCGACGATATAAAATTGTCTCCCAATGGTTTAAAAGAAGGAGTAAAAGCTTTTTTTAAAGGCCATTATGTTGAAGCCCACCGCTGCAGCCGCTGCAATAAGATTATCATAGAACTAGAGCCGTAAATGTTAAAAATCAATAATGTAGGGAACGCTCTTGAGCGTTCCGAGCGGTTGATTTCCAATTTGCCATAAACAAAACGATGCGTAACAAACCCTAATTTTCAATTAACTACCGAAAGGAAGCTTCACTATGACACTGAAAACTGAAATACTTAAGCTGCTTGAAAAAGATTGCCGTACTACCCCCGAGCAGATCGCCGCGATGCTTGGCGCATCCGAGGCCGCCGTTTCAGCCGCCATAGCGGAGCTGGAGGCAGACAAAACCATTCTCGGCTACAAGGGAATGGTAGACTGGGATAAGACCGGCGAGGAGATCGTTACCGCCCTTATCGAAGTAAAGGTAACTCCCCAGCGCGGCGACGGCTTCGACCGCATTGCCGAGCGCATTTACCAGTTCGAAGAAGTTGAGAGCATGTACCTCATGTCCGGCGCATATGACTTCACCGTTATCATAACCGGCCGTACCCTCAAGGAAGTGGCAAACTTCGTTTCTGCCCGACTTTCCACTATCGACGGCGTTATCGGCACCGCAACTCACTTCATTCTGAGAAAATATAAGGAAAAGCACACCGTTTTTGAGAACATCCCCGTTCAGGAAGAAAGGATGATCTTCTGTTGATGGACTTTAATAATATCATGTCCGGCAAGGTCAAAAGTCTGCGCCCCTCGGGCATAAGAAAGTTCTTTGACCTGCTGGAAAATATGCCCGACGCAATTTCTCTGGGCATCGGCGAGCCCGATTATCCCACTCCCTGGCATATCCGCGATGCGGGTATCTACTCCCTTGAAAAGGGCTTTACCAAGTATACTCCCAACGCAGGTATGATGGCCCTGCGTACCGAAATCTCGAAGTACATGCTCCGCCGCTTCGGCTTGGTTTACGATCCTGCCAAGCAGATCGTCGTTACCGTCGGCGGCTCCGAGGGCATAGACCTTGCGCTGCGCGTCCTTGTGGACGCAGGCGATGAGGTCATTATCCCCAGCCCCTCCTTCGTTTGCTACGAGCCCCTTACCGTAATGGCAGGCGGAACTCCCGTCCTCGTGGAAACAAAGCAGGAGGACGACTTCAAGCTCACTCCCGAGCTGCTCCGCGCCGCCATCACGCCCCGCACCAAGGTGCTTATCCTGCCCTATCCCTGCAACCCCACCGGCGGCATTATGGAAAAGGCAGACCTTGAGGCTATTGCCGAGGTTTTGAAGGACACTGATATCGCCGTTATTTCCGACGAAATATATGCCGAGCTTACCTACGGCGGCAAGCACATTTCTCCCGCCAATATCCCCGCCCTCTATGACCGCACCATCGTGGTAAACGGTTTCTCCAAAGCATATTCTATGACAGGCTGGCGACTTGGCTTCCTTTGCGCTCCGCCCGAGGCAGTTTCTCAGCTGGTTAAGCTCCATCAGTTCGGCATAATGTCCGCCCCCACCACCAGCCAGTACGCAGCTATCGAGGCCCTCAAGGAGGGCGACCGCGACATTGAGGCCATGCGCGCCGACTATGACCGCCGCCGCCGTTTCCTCGTCCACGGTCTGCGCGATGCGGGTCTGGAATGCTATGAGCCCAAGGGCGCGTTCTACGTTTTCCCCTGCATCAAGAGCACGGGCATGACAAGTGACGAATTCTGCGAAAAGTTCCTCCTTGCCGAGCGCGTGGCCGCCATTCCCGGAACGGCGTTCGGCCCCGGCGGCGAAGGCTTCGTCCGTATGTGCTACGCTACTTCTATGGATGAACTCAACGAAGCTTTGGTAAGATTGAAGCGTTTTTTGGGAAAGCTGTAAATACCCACTGACTAAAAATATGTTCGTAGGGAACAGGCCCGCCTGTTCCTCTTGTAACGATAATGTCGGAAGTAAACCCGAAAAGGGAATGGTCAGGCCCATTCTCTGCAAGTGGCCTATGGCTTTTATCAAAAAAGCGACATTAATAAGTAAAGGCAGATGAAAAGCATGAAGTATATTCTCGTTATCGGCGACGGTATGGCCGATAATCCCGTAGAAGCCCTCGGCGGCAAAACTCCGCTGGAGGCCGTGAATATTCCCACCATTGACAGACTGAGCGCAGCAGGTCTGTTGGGTAGCGCCTGCAACTGTCCTCCTGCCTTCGCTCCCGGCAGCGATACTGCCATTATGTCCATTTTCGGCTGCGACCCCAATAAGTATTACACCGGCCGTGCGCCGCTGGAGGCTGCCGCTCAGGGCGTAAGCCTGCAGGACGGCGACCTTGCTTTTCGCTGCAATATGGCCTCCCTCACCGAGGGCGATATGCCCATGGGTGAGCGCGAGATAATCTCCCATTCCGGCGGCAGCATCGACGGCGAGGATTCCATGACCCTCGTGCGCGACCTTTTCGCAGATCCCGAGTTTGCGGCAAAGGCCAAGGCAGCGGGCGTGAATATCTACCCCAGCTGCTCCTACCGCCATATTGCCGTGCAGAGCCACGGCGATGGCAAGGGACTGGTTTTCAGCGCGCCCCACGAGCATCTAACATCCAAGGCTGCCGAATGGCTGCCCCACGGCAACGATAACGCAAAGGTGCTGCTGGATCTTATGGAAGCCAGCTACTACTATCTCTCCAAGCATCCCATCAACGTAAAGCGCCGCGAGGAAGGCAAGCTTGCCGCCAACTGCATTTGGTTCTGGGCAGAAGGCACAGCCGTTACCCTGCCCTCCTTCCCCGAGGCATATAATAAGAAGGGCGCAGTTATCAGCGCCGTTCCTCTCTGCCACGGCATCGGAGCCCTTACGGGCGTAACTCCCGTCATGGTCGATGGCGCAACGGGCGAACTGGACACCAATTACGAGGGTAAGGCTGAGGCCGCCGTGCGCTGCCTGCGCGAGGACGGCTTCGAGTTCGTGGGCGTTCATGTGGAAGCCCCCGACGAATGCACCCATAACGGTGATCTTGAGGGCAAGCTGCAGGCCATCGAATGGCTGGACAGCCGCGTTATCGCACCCATTATTGAGGGTATGGCAGGCGAGGACTTCCGTATGCTCATAATTTCCGACCATAAGACCCTCACCGCTACCCGCGGCCACGATGGAGATCCCGTGCCCTTCATTATCTATGACAGCCGCGAGAAGGCACCCGGCTCCGGCCTTGCCTATACCGAAGCAAACGGCCTTAAAGGCCCCATGATCCCCGAGGGTACCGCCCTGCTGGGTATGCTGTTCGGCGAATAATTTTCAATTTATTCAGTGTTCGTAGGGAACGGTCTTGACCGTTCCGTCGGCAGGAGTGCTAATTTTATTCGGTGAGTGTAGGGTTGAGGTGCGCCTCTGCCGTCTATATCACAGAAATACACAAGAGAAAGGAGCGGTGGCGATGATATTAGAACGCTCTTACGCAAAGCTGAATCTGACCCTTGACGTTACGGGTCTGCTGCCCGGCGGCTACCATTCCGTGCGCGGCGTAATGCAGAGCACAGACTTCGGCGACGAGCTTACCATTGAGCCCGGCGCGGGCGAATGGCGGGCGGAAAGCAATCTGAAATATCTGCCCACGGGCGGCGCAAATCTTGCCGTGCGAGCCGCTCTGCTGTTCCGCGAGGCCACGGGCAAAGGACCCGAGGGCGGAACTATAAAAATCAATAAGAGAATACCCGTCTGCGGAGGTCTTGCAGGCGGCAGCGGTAACGCTGCGGCCGTTCTGCGAGCCATGAACCGCGAATTTGAGGGCGGCCTCAGTGAGGAGGAACTGCGCAAGCTGGGCGAACAGCTTGGCTCGGATATTCCTTTCTGCATCAGCGGCGGTACAATGCTGGCCGAAGGCCGCGGCGAGATACTTTCGCCCCTGCCGTCTCTGCCCGATTGCGGTATCGTTATCTGCCGTCCCAATTTTGCCTCTTCCACTCCCGAGCTGTTCGCTGCGGTGGATAAACTGAAGGTCAGAATGCGGCCCGATACCGACGGCATGATAGCTGCCCTTGAAGCCAAAGACCTTGAGGGCGTTGCCCGCCGTATGTTCAATATATTTGAAGCGGCTCTCCCGCGCCGTCAGGCCTCAATGGTGGCCGAGAC
>JAFYLI010000098.1 GCA_017537165.1 Oscillospiraceae bacterium
AAGCAGGAATATCTGGAGAATATCATCAACCGCATCATCTTCGCCTGAGAGGTGGAGCCATGAACAAAACTGAAGCAAGAGCCCGCGCTGCGGCCCTTGTGGCGCAGATGACCGTGGAAGAAAAGCTAAGCCAGCTTCTCTATAATGCACCTGCCATCGAGCGCTTGGGCATCAATGAGCATAACTGGTGGAATGAAGCCTCCCACGGTGTTGCCCGCTCGGGTATGGCCACGGTATTTCCGCACGCCATCGCGCTGGCGGCTACCTTTGATCCCGAACTGATAGGTAAGGTGGGCGAAACCGTTTCCACCGAGGCACGCGCCAAGTACAACAACAGCGTGGCAAAGGGCGACCGCGATATTTTCAAGGGTCTTACTTTTTGGACACCCAATATCAACATCTTCCGCGATCCTCGCTGGGGACGCGGTCAGGAGACTTTCGGCGAAGATCCTTACCTCACTGCTATTTTGGGCGTGGAGTATATAAAGGGTCTGCAGGGCGACGGCGAGTTCCTCAAGTCTGCCGCCTGCGCCAAGCATTTTGCCGTTCATTCGGGCCCCGAGGCCATTCGACACAGCTTCGATGCCGTGGCTGATGAGCATGACATGTGGGAAACCTACCTGCCTGCCTTTGAGTGGGCGGTGAAGAACGGAGTTGCGGGCGTAATGGGTGCGTATAACCGCACCAACGGTGAGCCCTGCTGTGCAAGTCAGCGCCTTATGCAGGATATTCTCTTCGGGCAGTGGCAGTTCGACGGATATTTCACCTCCGACTGCTGGGCTATAATCGACATCTGCAAGAATCATCACGTTACCGATACTATGCCCGAGGCTGCCGCTATGGCCCTGAAAATGGGCTGCCATCTTAACTGCGGTGATGCTTACCGCGAGCTGATTGACGCATACGAGATGGATCTTATCGAAGAGGCGGATATTGACGCAGCTGCGATAAAGCTGTTTGAGATTCGCCATCTGCTGGGCGAGTTTGAGGAAAACCGCCCCTACGCGGATATTCCTTTCGAGCAGCTGGATTGCGCGGAGCACCGCGAACTTAACCTTGAAGCTGCCCGCCAGTGTATGGTACTGCTGAAGAACGACGGCTTCCTGCCCGTTGACTCCGCAAAGAAGCATAAAATAGCCGTTATCGGCCCCAACGCTATGTCCACCATTGCCCTTGAGGGCAACTATAACGGCATGGCTTCGGAGTATATTACCCTTGCCGACGGTGTAAGAAGGGTTTTCGATAAGTCCGATATACGTGTTGCTAAAGGCGCGAATATCTGGATGGACGAGAAGAACTACTGCAACGGCTTTGCCAACATGATAAGCGAGGGCATAGCTTATGCAGAGAGAGCGGATATTACCGTTCTCTGCCTTGGCCTTGACTGCGCCATCGAGGGCGAAGAAAACGGCATGAAGAACGAGTATTTCGAGGGTGGCGACAAGCTTCAGCTCATGCTGCCAAAAACTCAGATAGACCTTGCCGAGGCAGTCTGCGATGTTTGTGATAACGTTATCGTAGTAGTGCTGGCAGGCAGCGCCGTTGACCTTGGCGAAAAGGTAAGGGAGAAGGCGAGAGCTATAATCCACGGCTGGTATCCCGGTGCCGTGGGCGGCCTTGCGGCTGCTGAGCTTATGGCGGGAAGATATTCCCCCAGCGGCAAGCTTCCCGTTACCTTCTATAAAGGTCTTGCCGACCTGCCCGAGTTTACCGATTATGCTATGGCAGGCCGCACCTACCGTTACTTCGAGGGCGAGACCCTCTATCCCTTCGGCTACGGCCTTTCTTACACTAATTTTGCCTATTCCGACGTGAAACTGTCGGCAGAAAGCGATGAGGAATATGAAATTTCCTTTGCGCTGGAGAATACGGGCGATATGGATGGCGTGGAAAAGGTGCAGATATATGCCGAATATACCGATTCCCGCACCGCAACCCCTCTGCGCCAGCTCTGCGCGGTGAAAGCCGTGAGTCTGCAGGCAGGGGAAAAGCGGAATATCACTATGAAGATAAACAAGTATTGGCTCAAAGCGGTGCTTTCCGACGGAAGACGCACCGAGGCCGACGGCGGTCTGTGCCTTTATATCGGCGGCCATCAGCCCGATAAGCGCAGCAATCAGCTTTGCGGAAACGAGCCGATGAAACTGACAGTCAGGTGAAAGCTATGAAATACACGATAGGTATAGACGTCGGAACTTCCGGTACGAAAACCGTCCTCTTTGATACTACGGGCAAAAAAATAGCCTCCCACACCGTAGAGTACCCCATGTACCAGCCGAAGAACGGCTGGGCAGAGCAGGAACCTATGGATTGGTGGAACGCGGTCAAGGAAACTGTCAGCCGCACTGTAGAGAAAAGCGGAGTAAACGCGGCGGATATTGCCGGTATAGGCATATCCGGCCAGATGCATGGCCTTGTAATGCTGGATGCCGACAACAATGTTCTGCGTCCCTCTATTATCTGGTGCGACCAGAGAACGGGCGAAGAATGCACCGACATTGAGCGCCTTGTAGGCAAGGAGCGCCTTATTGAGATAACGGCAAATCCTGCTCTTACCGGTTTCACCGCCTCTAAGATAATGTGGGTTAAAAAGCATGAGCCCGAAGTGTACGCAAAGTGCGCTCACATCCTGCTGCCCAAGGATTATATCCGCCTTATGCTCACGGGCGAGTATGCCACCGAGGTTTCCGATGCCAGCGGAATGCAGTTGCTGGATGTTCCCAAGCGCTGCTGGTCCGATGAAGTGCTGGAAAAGCTGGATATAGACAAGAAACTGCTGGGCAAGGTATATGAATCTCCCGAAATTACGGGTTACGTTACTGCCGAAGCTGCGGCTGCCTGCGGCATTGTGGCAGGTATTCCCGTGGTTGGCGGCGCGGGCGATAATGCTGCGGCGGCGGTAGGTGAGGGCGTTGTTGCCGACGGCAGAGCCTTTACTACTATAGGTACCAGTGGCGTAGTATTTGCCCATACCGATGATATTCAGATCGATCCCAAAGGCCGAGTTCATACCTTCTGCTGCGCAGTTCCCGGAGCATGGCACCTTATGGGTGTAACTCAGGCGGCGGGACTTTCCCTGCGCTGGCTGCGCGATACCGTATGCAGCGAGGAAGTTGCCGAAGCTGAGGGAAAGGGTGTTGATCCCTACGTTATAATGGATGCTGAGGCTGAGGCTTCCCCCATCGGCGCAAACCGCCTGCTCTATATGCCCTACCTTATGGGCGAGCGCACCCCTCACCTTGATCCCGACTGCCGCGGCGCGTTCGTGGGTCTTTCGGCAATGCATACCCGCGGTGATATGGTTCGCGCGGTCATGGAGGGCGTAAGCTATTCTCTCAAGGATTGCCTTGGCATACTTGAGGGTATGGGCGCAAAGCCTGAGGTCATGCGCATCTGCGGCGGCGGCGGTAAGAGTGCCTACTGGCGCAAGATGCTTGCCGACGTTTACGGCGTGCCCGTTCAGACCATCGAGTCCGATGAAGGCCCCGCTCTCGGCGTTGCTATCCTCGCCATGGTGGGCGCGGGAATTTATCCCACTGTGAAAGATGCCTGCGACGCTATCGTGCGTCCCAAGGATACCACCGAAGCAGATGCGGCAAATACCGCCGAATACGCAAAGTTCTATGAAATTTACGCAAGGCTCTACGGCTGCCTTAAAGACGAGTTCAAAAACCTTGCAGCACTGTAAAAACATAACACCCCAAGGAACAATCGGTTCCTTGGGGTGTTGGAAACTAAGGTGGAATATGGTAAGCCTTCCCCCTGGAGGGGAAGGTGGCAGTCGCACAGCGACTGACGGATGAGGGGCGGCACAAAGTGCCGAAAATGCGGGAATATAACCATTTTGCCGCTTGCGCGGACCCTAATCAGACGGCTTCGCCGCCAGCTTCTCCTCAAGGGAGAAGCCTTGTGCTGTTACCATGCATACATAATTTGGAGCGTAAAAATGAGAATATATATTGTAGGTTCGGTCGCAAGTGGAAAATCTACACTTGCACGGCAGATTTCGGAGAAAACAGGAATCAAATGCTTTCATCTTGACGATGTTGTACATGTAAAAGATGAAAATAATTCCGTGGGAAACAGAAAACGCTCTGCTGAAGAACGAGATGCCTTGTTTCAGGAAATCATTTCTGAGGACTATATTATAGAAGATACCGGACGTGCTTGTTTTGTGGAAGGATTGAGAGCTGCAGACAAGATCGTCGTTCTGGACATTCCGTACCGTACACGAGTATTTCGCATCATCAAACGTCATATACGGCAGGTCTTGGGTATTGAAAGGGAAGGATATAAGCCCAGTCTTAATATGGTAAGAATGATGTTTAAGTGGGCGAAAAATTTTGATACCGGAGAAGATGGTGCAAAAGCAAGAATTGAGCCATTTTCAGAAAAAACTGTAACACTACGCTCTGCAAGAGAAGTAAAGCAATTTTTGAAAAGTAAAGTATAGAAGTGAGCGGAGCGTCGAGGGCGACGCTCCGCAATGTAACGATAACCACAGCAAAAACAATTACACGTAGAATTAAAATATTGGTTAAGCTTCTCCTTTGAGGAGAAGCTGGCGGCGAAGCCGACTGATGAGGTAGACAAATCGGCACAGCGGGTAAGATTGGCAGTAAAATCGGTGCGGAAAATACACCTCATCCACCGCTTCGCGGTCCCCCTTCCCCTCAAGGGGAAGGTTAAACTTTATCGTGCTACCGTTTGCTTTTTATCTCGATCTTACGCTTACCTCACCGCTTGAAAGGTATTCTTCGCGGCCGTCGGGGTAGCGCACCAGCAGGTGGCAATGCTCGTTTATATCCAGCGCGGTTGCGGGGATGGCCTCACCCTGCCGCAGTACGTTTATATCTTGGCCCAGCAGGAAACAGCGCTTTTTGTACTCGGGGAAATATTCCCGCGCACTCATGTTTGCGTAAAATCGGGTGAAGTGGTGCAGGAATGCTTCGGCTATGGCAAGTCGGGCATTTTGGGGCGCTTCGCTAGCGGAGAAAACTGCGCCCGCTATGTCTTTGAGTTCTTCGGGGAAACCCTCGGTGGGCGCCGTTACGTTCACGCCCATGCCGACTACTACGAAATTGCCCTCGGGGGAAGTGCCTGCC
>JAFYLI010000099.1 GCA_017537165.1 Oscillospiraceae bacterium
ATCTCCGGCAAGTATCACCGCATCGCAATCCAATGCATCCGCAGTACGAAGGATAGTACCTACGTTGCCGGGATCCTGCATATTCTCCATTATAAGGTGTCTGCCCGGAGCAAGAGGCTCCCATACGTCGGGCATAGCGCAAGTAAACACAACCTCAGGTGCGCTCTTCATGGGCGATATGCTCTCTATAATATCCTGGGGAACCCGAACCATACGTCCGTACTCGGGCACGTCCGGAACATCTCCGCAGAAAAGCACAGTATTAATTTTCGCGCCCCACTTAACTGCCTCATAAAGCAGTTTATCGCCCTGGCAGAAATATTCTCCCGCCTCGCGGCGAGCCTTTTTATCGGCGCCTAACTTTTTTACATGCGCTATAAGTGGATTTTTTCTGCTGCTGATTTCTTCCATCATTATTTCCTCTTATTCAGCTTCAATTATTGCGCTGAGCGCTCTCACAGCGGCATCGGTAAGGTCTTTATCGCCTTTACCGTCGACAGTCCAGTCGCATATGCAGGCATAGAAGGGCAGATCGCCCGGAACCTGCTTGCCAAGGCGCTGCATCAAGGGTACGTCGCTGACGTTCATACGGCGTGGCTCATCGGGATCCGCCGCAAAGCCGTAATCGGCAATCGGATCAAAGTATTCTCTGTGGCAATAAGTTGCGGAATACTGCTCGTCCAGAATATAGAGCGTATACTCATACTGGGCAAAAGCCAACTGCAGGCGCTGCTGGTTTACCTCAAGATTCTCGGGGTCGGAAAGGCTTATTACCTGCACGTCAAGAAGGATCTTGCCATCACCGTTAACGTCGCCGACAGCAGGCGCAATAACATTGCGCAGTTCTTCCGTATCGTCATAGGTAATGAAATCGTCCATGGCTACGACCATGTGGAAATCATATTGAGGCTTATTGGCAGCCTCTACGGTGAGAACGATAGCCACGATCAGCGCAACTACCAGCGCAATACTCAGCTTACCGTAATGAGGCCAAAACACTTCTTTGAACCAATACTTGGTTCCGTGTTCGCGGATAACCTCTTTCATGCTTTGACGAATTTCCTTGCCAACGCTGTAATTCCACTTTTTAGATTTATCTTTTTTCATAGCGCACCTCCTGAACAAAACACCTCAAAGCGGCAAAAAATCCCGTTTTGAGGTTCCAATTCGTTCTACACCTTACTTTGTGTGCCTTGTTTGCATATATAATATAGGTATATCCCCTACGTTGTCAAGCGGTGGTTTTTGAACAGATTTTGAATTGTTGGCAATTTTCTGTCCGTTTTCGCCCTTAACGCAAGTGATCCCGCACACGAAAATGTGTGCGGGATCGTTGTTTTCATTCGCTCAATGGTGATGATGGTGGTGATGATGCCCGGAGTGCTCAGGCTCTTCTACATGGCAGTGATCTTCGTGGCAATGCTCACCCTCGGCTTCAAGCTCAAGAGTAGCGTGCACTATACCGTGCTCACGCAACTCCTCGCGGATCTCGTCCTTGATATGATGAGCTTCACCGTTTGCGACCACATGCATGGTTGCATAACTGCGCTGTCCGTCCAAGCTCCACACGTGGATATGATGAACGTCAAGCACACCGTCTATCTCGCAGAGATGCTCCTTTATCTCATCCAAGTCAATGTTGCGGGGAGTTTTCTCAAGGAACAAGTACAGCACTTCCCGCAGGTTATGTATCGCATTCACAAAAATGAATATCGCAACACCAATGGACATAAGGGGGTCGATTATAGCAATATCGGTAAAACGCATGACCACCGAGCCGATCAGCACGACTACCCAGCCCAACACGTCTTCCAGCATGTGCAGATTTACAGCCTTTTGATTCATGGAGCCGCCTTCGCGTGTAAAGAACGCAGCGCAAAGGTTCACACAGACACCAACTATGGCAAAAATCATCATGCCGTTATAGTTTATTTCCATGGGATTGATTATTCTCGCAACCGCGTTGTAGATAACCACAAGGGATCCCACAAGAAGGATAAGCGTGGTAAATACGCTGCCTATAACGGAGTAGCGGGCATAACCGTATGTATAGTTCTCATCGGGCTGCCGCTTGCTTTTCTTTTCAAGGAAATAGGATACGCCAATGCTTGCCGCATCACCAATATCATGGATAGCGTCGGAAACTATAGCCACGCTGCCCGTAACGATACCGCCCACAAATTCAAACACAGAAAACGCAAGGTTCAGTATAAACGCGATAAGTATATTCCGCTCTGTTTTCATAAGCACCTCCACATACTTTCTGCATTCAGTTTATATCAGATCTCTCAAAATATCAAGAAGATATGTCTACCGATACGATATGTTTTCCTCCAAGGCTGCTAATTACGGTTTCATGACCTTTATAAAACCGAACATTTCATCAGGACCTTCGTCCTCCGGCATACCGTCGCAAGTTTCATCGGGAAAATCAAATTCGGGTTTAAAATATTCGCACCAAAACTCGTCAATATGAAATCCGCACTTATTGACGTAAAAATGGATATTTCGCTTATCAAAATAGGGTGTGCAGGTTTTCCACACTTTAGTTTCCGGGTGCAGTTCCTCCACCGCAAGCCATGCGCCGTAACCGATCCCCTTGCTGTGTTCTTCCGGTTTTATAAACAATATTTCCAGTTCGTTGCAGTTAGTTTCCTTGTCGATACGAAGTATCACGCCGCCTACGTTTCTGCCGTCCAGAACTATTCGATAGGTTTCATTGTTATCCGCATCTATGCTCATTTCAATGGTTTTCCTCGAGATTATTTCTCCATCGTTATCAAGATGGTCGTCACGCTCTCCAAATTCAAGCAACGCACTGTGTTTAAATGCCCATTGATTATCCAGAATAAACTGCTCTCTATCCTCTTCTGCCAGCGGAACCAAAGTAACTTTTGTATTTTTCATACTTACCTCCTAAAAAAAGACAAAACCCGGCCATTACATTCCTGTAATAACCGAGCTCACTCGACATCTTATCCGACAGGCGGCCTGCAAGCTTTCCGCTTACTATCCCCTACACTACGGTGTACTGTCCTCCGATGACACATATTATACTTTGATATTACCGCTCACCGCATCCAATGTCAAGCGTCTGCCTGCAAAACAAAAGAAAGTGCCGCCCGAAGACAGCACTTTCCATTATGTTTATATCTTATTAATCCAGAGGCTTCATTGTGGGGAACAGCAGGACGTCACGGATGGAGTCGCAGCCGGTGAGCATCATAACGCAGCGGTCGATGCCCATGCCCATGCCGCCCGTGGGAGGCATACCGTACTCGAGAGCGAGGAGGAAATCCTCGTCCAGCATCTCGGTTTCGTCGTCGCCGCGCTCACGCTGCTCAACCTGCTTCTCGAAACGCTGACGCTGATCGATAGGATCGTTCAGCTCGGAGTAAGCGTTTGCCAGCTCGCTGTGGCAGATGAAGAGCTCGAAACGCTCGGTGAGGCGGGGATCCTCGGGAGAGCGCTTGGTGAGGGGAGAAACCTCAACGGGATACATGGTGATGAAGGTGGGCTGGATAAGCTTCTCCTCAACGCGCTGGTCGAAGCAGGCGTAGAGTGCGTTACCCCAGGTCTTCTCTGCTGCATCTGCCAGCTCAACGCCCTTGGCCTTTGCGGCAGCAACAGCCTCAGCGTCATCGGTGATGGCGCCGAAATCAATGCCCAGATATTCCTTAACAGCGTCGACCATGGAAAGTCTGCGCCAGCCGGGAGTCAGGTCGATCTTCTCGCCCTGCCACTCAACCTCATAGGTGCCGAGAATTTCCTTGGCAGCGCCGGAAAGAACGCCCTCGGCAATATCCATCATATCGTGGAAGTCTGCATATGCCTCGTAAAGCTCAACGGAGGTGAACTCGGGGTTATGCTTGGTATCCATACCTTCGTTACGGAAGATACGGCCAATCTCGTATACGCGCTCGATGCCGCCAACGATAAGACGCTTCAGGGGCAGCTCGGTTGCTATACGCATGTACATATCGATATCAAGAGTGTTATGGTGAGTGATGAAGGGTCTCGCTGCAGCACCACCGACGAGGGTGCCGAGAACGGGAGTCTCGACCTCCATGTAGCCGCGGTTATCCAGATAGGAGCGCAGGAAGGTGATGAACTTGGAGCGAACCTCAAAGTTGCGGCGGCTTGCATCGGACATGATAAGGTCAACGTAACGCTGACGGTACTTCAGTTCGGTATTGGTCATGCCGTGGAACTTTTCGGGCAGAGGACGCAGGCTCTTGGAGAGAAGGGTAACCTTCTCAACATGGACGGAGATCTCCTCGGTCTTGGTCTTGAAAACAAAACCGCTTACACCGATGATATCGCCTATGTCATACTTTCTGAAATCAGCAAACTCCTGCTCGCTGACAGCATCCTTCTTGATGTAAAGCTGGATCTGGCCCTTATCGTCCTTGATATGGCAGAAAATAGCCTTACCCATGCCGCGCTTGGACATAATACGGCCGGCAACGGAAACCTGCCGGTTCTCAAAAGAGTCGTAGTCAGCCTTGATGTCTGCAGAATATGCGGTACGGTTAAACTTGGTTATAACAAAGGGGTCGCGGCCCTCATCCTGGAGAGCCTTGAGCTTATCGCGGCGAACCTGCAGGATTTCGGAAAGTTCCTGTTCAGGCTGCTCTGCCGCAGGGGTTCTTACTTCTTCGGACATACTTATCCCTCTCTCTTTATCTGGTGATGGCAGTTATCTTAAAGCTGAAAACGCCATCGGGTGCTTCAATTGTAACAATATCGCCGATTGCATGGCCCATCAGAGCCTTGCCGATGGGAGACTCTTCGGAGAGCATACCGTTCATGGGGTCTGCTTCCTGAGAACCAACTATTTTATACTCCTCGGCTTCGCCTTCCTCACCGTCTTCGATTTCAACAACGGTAACGGTATTGCCGTGGGATACCTTATCGGTATCAACGCCTTCTTCAATTATCTCGGCATTCTCAATAATATTCTTTATTTCAGCTATCTCGGAATACAGCTTGCCCTGCTCGGTCTTAGCCTCATCATACTCGCTGTTTTCGGAAAGGTCGCCGTAGGAACGAGCTTCCTTAAGATGCTCTGCTACTTCCTTTGCGCCTTCGGTTTCCAGATATACAAGTCTCTTCTTGAGTGCTTCAAGCTTTTCTGCACTGATTCTGTTCGTTGCCAATTTAAGTCTCCCTTTCTTCGGCGGCTTACGCCGTCCCAATTAATTCGGTATTATACTGATATAGTAAAAAACTGTCAAGGATTTTTCTGTATTATTCGGTCGCAGCCTCTTTAATTACAGTCAAAGCAGCCTGCAGCTGCGGGTCATTCGCAGGATCCAGAATATCATAATAAAGTTCCATCCACGAATCATTGTCAAGATCCACTGCAATGTCGGGAGCTATTCCCACACCCGCTAAAGACACGCCCTTGGGAGTAAAATACTCCTTCACGGAAATATGCACTGCGCTGCCGTCGGAAAGCGTTACGGTGCTCTGGGCATAACCTTTACCCGTAGTTTGTACACCTACCACGGTGGCCCATTCGTACTCCTGCAAAGCCGCTGCAAAGAACTCTGCGGCAGAGTAACTTCTTTCGTTCACCAGTACCGCCATAGGCATTTCAAGGCATTTGGCATCGGAGCGGTCTATTTCCATCTCTCCGCCTTTTACTCTAGACAAGAAGATATCACCTTTAGGCAGGATATAGTCCAGTATCTTCAGCAGCTCGTCCACCTGTCCGCCGCGGTTGAATCGCATGTCAAACACGAGACCTTCCGCGCCCTCAGCTATAAGCGCTTCGCAGGCCGCTATCATCTGTTCGGCGGAACGGGCATCAAAGTTTTCTGCCTTAATATAACCCACGCTATCCATCATTTCATAGCGGACCGGGTCTACCTTTATGGGCGCGCCGCTGAGAGTGTATTCATGAAGTTCACCGTCTTCAAGAATACCCAGCACCACTTCGCCTTCGCTTATACCGGCCTGAATGATCTCCTTCACCTGAGTTACATCCAAGCCTTCAATGCTTTGGCCGTCTACGCTTTTCAGTTCACCGCCCGGCAATATTCCCGCTTGCGAGGCCGGCGAATCTGCTTCTACGTCATAAACGGTAAGAACGCCATTTTCCTGCAGGATCACGATGCCTATGCCGTAATATGCGTTATTCTCAGACAAGAGATACTGCTGAAGGACTTCTTCGGAAAAATAGTAAGACCAGTCGTCGCCCAAAGCGTCAACCATGGCGGTAGCCGCCTGCTCTTCGATCTCCTCCCTGCTGTATTCGCCTACATACAGCTGCTCGATAACAGCCATAACTTCGTCCATTTTCGTTCGCGGCGGTATGCGGGTGCTTATAAACCAGCAGCCTGCGGCAAACGCTAAAAACGCGGCTGCGACGATAAGTAATATCGCCGCAGAC
>JAFYLI010000100.1 GCA_017537165.1 Oscillospiraceae bacterium
ATTATCGGAAATTATCGCCTAAATTTGTACTTTAACGGTGGAATTTCCCTTGACGCATGTGATAAAATCATATATAAGGAGAGACTATCACTTCCCGGCGGCATGGCGCTGCCAATAGAGGTAGTAACCGCCGAATACAGGGAATATATCCCCACGCCCGCCCTTATGAATGAGGATGATGCTGAACTCATTCTAAAGAACGGCCTTGTGAAAAAGCTGCAGGATGAAACCCGCGGCGAACCCTTGTCTTTGGAATTTCTATCCGCTGCAGACGGCGACTTTTTTGTAGTTACTCTGCAGGCGGAATGCATGGAGGATATAGCTCTCACCGTACCCCAACAAGAGTAATTTGCCAAGGAGTGAAGCAAATGGCAGAAAGAACGATCAGCGTTGACAGAGTTGAACACATCATCAATGTATTCGGCTCTTTCGACGAGAATCTGAAAATAATAGAAGATGAATATAACGTCAAAGTAACCGACCGCGAGTCGGAACTGCACATAAGCGGCGACGAAGAGCACGTTGCCTACGCCGAAAAGGCTATCGAAGGTCTGCTCTCCCTCGCTGCCCGCGGAGAAAACATTACCGCGCAGAATGTGCGCTACATTATCAAGCTGGCCTCCGAAGGCCGCGCCGATAAAATAAGCGAAATGGCTGACGGCGTTGTGTGCATAACCGCCAAGGGCAAGCCCATCAAGGCAAAGACCCTCGGCCAGAAGAGTTATGTTGACGCAATCAAGAACAACATCGTAACAGTTGCGGTAGGCCCCGCAGGTACCGGTAAGACCTATCTTGCCGTTGCCGCCGCGGTTACCGCCTTCCGCGCCAAGCAGATAAACCGAATCATCCTTACCCGTCCCGCCGTTGAGGCAGGCGAAAAGCTGGGTTTCCTTCCCGGCGACCTGCAGAACAAGGTTGACCCCTATCTGCGCCCCCTCTATGACGCCCTCTTCGACATGTTCGGCCCCGAGACTTACGCTAAATATCTTGAAAAGGGCAACATCGAGGTTGCACCTCTTGCCTATATGCGCGGCCGTACCCTCGACGATTCCTTTATTATCCTCGACGAGGCTCAGAACACCTCTCGCGAACAGATGAAGATGTTCCTCACCCGTCTCGGCTTCAATTCCAAGATAGTCATCACCGGCGACGAAACTCAGATAGACCTGCCCACCGACAAGGTCAGCGGTCTCAAGGAGGCCGTCAAGGTACTGAAGGACATCGAAGATGTTGCTATCTGCCGCCTGAGCAGCGAGGACGTTGTCCGTCACGTACTGGTCCAGCGCATAATCGAGGCTTATGAGAAGTACGAAAAGACCGTTCCCCAGCAGCTTCCCAGACCTAACACGAACCGAGGTTACAAGAAATGAGACATAAGATAATTTTCAGCCGCGCCGACGGTGTAAACTCCGCTTACGAGCTTTGCGGTCTTGTTCGCCGCGCCATCGTTACCGCCCTTGAGGCCGAGGATGTATATGTCCCCTGCGAAGTGAGCGTTCTTTTCACCGACAACGAGGGCATCCGCGAAATAAACAACGAAATGCGCGGCGTGGACAGCGCCACCGACGTGCTCTCCTTCCCCATGTATGAGTTCACCCCCGGTGAATTTGAAGTTGATGCCGATATGATAGACGAGGAAAGTCAGCGTCTGCCTTTGGGCGACATGGCTCTTTCCATAGACCGCATCCGCGAGCAGGCAAAGGACTTCGGCCACAGCCTTTCCCGCGAGGCCGCATACCTCACCGTACACAGCGTACTGCACCTTCTCGGCTACGATCACCTCGACGAGGGTGAGATGAAAAAGCAGATGCGCAAGCGTGAAGAGGAAATAATGGCCGAGCTTCGTCTGCCCCAATGAACGGCGCGGACATTCTGCGGATAGCCCTGAGGCAATCCGCCATAGACTGCAGCTGCAGCGCCGAAGATTTTTTATCCGGTGGCCGAAAAGTGGCAATATCCCAACCGCATCCCGATGCACGGCGGTATCTTTCCCTGCCGTTCCAACTGGATCTGGTCAGCTACGGCAGCGGCATCGTCGCCGCCGTTTCCCCCGAATTCGAAGCCATTGCAGCGGAGTATATAAACAAGTTCCCGCCCGAGCACTGCTTTGAAACTCCGAACCTGCACTGGCTTATGGACAGGCTTCGCCCCCTCGGCGCAGATGTCTGCTTTATGGCAGAGTACTGGCTGCCCGATTTGGAAAGGCTCCGCCCTCTCCCCTGCCCCTATCCCACCCGCCTTTTAGGCCCCGAGGATTTCCCGCCCCTATATACGCCTCAGTGGAGCAACGCTCTCTGCGAAAAGCGCGCACATCTGGACGTTCTTGCTTTGGGCGCTTATGACGGAGACAAGCTTATCGGACTTGCCGGCTGCAGCATGGACTGCGACGATATGTGGCAGATCGGAATAGACGTACTGCCCGAATACCGCAAGCAAGGCATTGCCGCTGCGCTGGTCAGCGGGCTTGCCGCAGAGATACTCAAAAGGGACAAGGTACCTTTCTACTGCTGCGCGTGGTCAAACATTGCTTCGGCCCGCTGCGCGGTAAAAAGCGGCTTCAGCCCCGCCTGGGCAGAGCTGACCGTCAAGAGCCGCGACTATATCGACGAAATGAACCAATGATAACATATAAGGAAGTTTTACTATGAACATTGAAAAAACCGCTCTTATTACCATATGCGGACGCCCCAACGTGGGTAAGTCCACTCTGGCAAACGCTATCGTAGGCGAAAAGATCGCCATCGTTTCCAACAAGCCTCAGACCACCCATAACCGCATCTATGCAGTCCACAACACTGAGGACACCCAGCTGGTATTTATGGACACTCCCGGCTACCATCGCCCCAAGTCCCGTCTCGACGAGTACATGGCAGAAGTTGTCCGCGAGAGCTTTTCCGGCACCGACGCTGTAGTGCTGGTAGTAGAGCCTATCGCCAACGTTGGCCCTCAGGAAACCCAGCTGATTGAATACATCAAGAACTGCCGCGCTCCCTCCGTACTGGTCATCAACAAGATCGACACCATCGCCAAGGAAGAGCTGCTGGCTGTTATTGCCGCTTACGCCGAGGTATTTGAGTTTGCACACATTATGCCCATCTCCGCCAAAACCGGCGACGGCGTAAAGGAACTGCTCGACCTGCTCTGCGGTTTCGCCATGGACGGCCCTCCCCTCTTCCCCGAGGATATGGTTACCGACCAGCCCGACCGTCAGATCTGCGCCGAAATGGTGCGTGAAAAGCTTCTTTACTGCCTTGACCACGAGATCCCCCACGGCACCGCAGTTGAAGTTACCCGCTTCACCGAGCGCGAGGACACCGAGATAATCGACCTTGACGTTACCATTTACTGCGAGAAGGCCAGCCACAAGAGCATCATCATCGGCAAGGGCGGCTCCATGCTCAAGAAGATCGGCGCCCTTGCCCGCAAGGACATCGAACGCTACATGGGCACCAAGGTTTATCTGCAGACCTGGGTAAAGGTCAAGGAAAACTGGCGCGACAGCGACTTCCTCGTCCGCAACTTCGGCTATCGCTCCGACGACTGATGTACGTTACCACCAGAGCCCTTGTCCTCAGGGCAGCGGATTACAAGGAGAGCAGCCGAATGCTGACACTGCTCACAGAGAGCGACGGCAAAATTTCTGCCGCCGCAAAGGGTGTGCGCCGCAAAAACAGCAAGTTGGCTGCTGCCGCCCAGCTCTATGCCTTTTCCGAGGTTACCCTGAGCCATTCCGCAGGGCGCTGGTATCTAAACGAAGCAAATGCCATTGAGCTATTCCCCGGCATAGGAATGAGCATAGAAAACCTCGCGCTGGCAGCCTACTTTTCCGAACTTTTGGAAACTATCTGCCGCGAGGACATTCCCGAGCCGGAGCTGCTTCGACTGGGACTTAACACCTTTTTCGCGCTCAGCGAGGGCAAGAAATCACCCTCACTTATAAAAGCCGCATTTGAACTGCGGCTGATGTGCCAAGCGGGCTATGCCCCGCCTTTGGACGGCTGTGCCGCCTGCGGCAACCCCGACCCTGCTGAGCCTGTTTTCGCCCTTGAAGGGGACGGGCTTATGTGCAGAAGCTGTGCCGCCGCTGTTGCCGCGCCCCGCGCACGGCTTTGCAGCGCATCCCTTGCGGCTCTGAGATATATTGAGTCCGCCGACGACCGCCGTCTTTTCTCCTTCAGCCTTTCCGACGACGCTTTGAGCCGCCTTTCCGAGGTTGGCGAAAAGTACGTCCACTATCAGCTGGAGAGAGATTTCAAAACACTGGATTACTACAAGAAATTTGGAGCAGGACAATGAACGAGCTTTATCAAAAATCATTGAATATCCTGGAGCTGCCCACCGTTCTCGCCCGTCTGGCCAACGAAGCGGTCAGCGAGGGCGCAAAGGAGCGCGCCCTTAACCTTCGCCCTGTGGACAACGCATGGGAAGTGCAGAGCCTTCTTAAGGAAACTGCCGATGCCGCCAAGCTCATCGCTTTCAAAGGCACCCCTCCGTTTTCATCCATCAAGGACGTAGCCGCATCTCTCGGCCGCGCCAAGCTGGGCGGTATGCTCAATCCCCGCGAGCTGCTGGATATAGCAGCTCTGCTGCGCTGTGCCCGCCTTGTTTCCGCATATGGCGGAGAGGCGGAAAAGACTTCTCTTTACGGTCTTTTCGGCGCGCTGCGCAGCAATAAATCTTTGGAAGAACGCATAAGCACCTCCATCATCAGTGAGGAAGAGATTGCCGACGCAGCAAGCTCCGACCTTGCTTCCATTCGCCGCCACATCAAGGTGGCCAACTCCAAGGTGCGCGACATTCTGCAGAGAATGATCAGCTCTTCCACAACTCAAAAGCTGCTGCAGGAGCCCATTATAACTCAGCGTTCCGACCGTTGGGTAATTCCCGTAAAGGCCGAATACCGCGGCAGCGTGCCCGGTATGGTGCACGATATTTCCTCCAGCGGTGCGACTCTTTTTATTGAGCCCATGCAGGTCGTGCAGGCCAACAATGAGATACGCGAGCTTGAGATAAAGGAAAAACTCGAAATAGAGCGCATTCTCATGGAGCTTTCAGCCGCCGCAGCCGACCACATGGACGATATCGTCTATAATTTCGGCGTACTGACTTCCCTTGACCTAATTTTCGCCAAGGGTCGCCTTGCCTACGCCATGAAAGCTATAGAGCCCCAGATATCCAAGACAGGCGAGGTTGTATTGCGCCGCGCCCGCCATCCCCTTCTGGATCCCAAAACAGCTGTTCCTATCGACATTTCCATCGGCAAAGGCTGCGATACTTTGGTTATCACCGGCCCCAACACCGGCGGTAAAACCGTAAGCATAAAGACCCTCGGTCTCCTTTGCGTAATGGCACAGTGCGGTCTGCACATTCCCGCAGACGACGGCAGCTGCGTTCCCGTTTTCAAGGAAGTTTTTGCCGACATCGGCGATGAGCAGAGCATTGAGCAGTCTTTGTCCACATTCTCTTCCCACATGAGAAACCTCGTCGGTATACTTGATGCCTGCGGTGAAAACAGTCTGCTGCTCCTTGACGAGCTTAACGCAGGTACCGACCCCGCCGAAGGTGCTGCGCTGGCAATATCCATCATCGAATATGCCCGCAGACGCGGAGCAAAGGTTGCCACCACAACCCACTATGCCGAGCTGAAAATCTACGCCACCACCACCGAGGGCGTACTGAACGCATCCTGTGAATTCGACGTAGAAACTCTGCGCCCTACCTACCGCCTTATTATGGGCATACCCGGCAAGTCCAATGCTTTCGAGATTTCCCGCCGACTTGGTCTGCGCGAAGAAATCATCAGCGACGCAAAGAGCCGCGTGGACACCGACACGCTGGACTTCGAGAGCATGCTGGCCGCTGTGCAGAAGGAGCGCCAGCGCCTTGAGCAGGAGCTGGAAGATGCCCGCCTGCTGCGCATAGAGGCTCAGGAAAAGGCCAACGAAGTCGAAGAACTGCGCAAGCAGGTCGCCGAAGCCAGAGAGCGTGCAGCCGCTTCCGCAAAGCGTGAAGCTGAAACCATACTCCGCGATGCCCGCAAGCTCTCCGAAGAAGTTTTCAACGAGCTGAGCGACATGCGCAAGAAGGCAGCAAAGGCCGAGAATATCCAGCAGATGAATGACGCCAAGGCCCAGCTGCGCCGCAAACTCAACGATGCCGAATCCAAGCTCAACGGCAAGCGTGAGGAGGCTCCGCCTCCCCCGTCCTCCCGCCCCGTCAAGGCAGGCGACGTGGTTCAGATACTGAAGCTCGGTTCCCGCGCTGAGGTAATCTCCGTAAGTCCCGACCGTATGCTCACCCTGCAGGCAGGCATCATGAAGATAACCGTCCGCGAG
>JAFYLI010000101.1 GCA_017537165.1 Oscillospiraceae bacterium
TCCGATTATTACACCCTGACCTGGCCCGATGACAGCGCTGCTGTTCAGAACCTGGGCGGTCCCTTCGAGATGCTGCCCTCTCACGATGACGTTACCAGAGTCATCAAGATCAAGGACAAGATGTATCTCTTCTGCCTCACCGAGGAGCTCATGGAGCGCGTACTGCAGGGTCCTGTATTCCGCTGCAACAACATGATCTTCCTGCAGAACTATGACCGTATGTACCATGCAGGCCGTACCTTCGGTACCATCATGGCAAACGGCAAGGCTGTTCCCTGCCGCACCCTCTTCGGCTGCTTCGGTAATCCCAGAAAGTTCCCCGATTCCGTTCTGTATGCTGAGAACGCATACACCGTCTGATAGGGAAGAAAGGAGATACACAGCATGAGAAATTATACTTATGTAGATGGCGGCGTATTTATTAAGTCCATGGCCAACAATGCCGAGCAGTATGGCATTGGTCAGTACCGCTATCCCTTCAACTATGAGCTGGTCGGCAAGACCATCGTCTCCGTTGCAGACGGCAAGGAGTACACCCTCGAGTTCGCTTGCAAGAAGAACGTTATCTTCAACGGCAAGAAGACCGAGTATGAGTGCATCAAGTGCGCTCCCACCCTCTATTTCGTACGCTTCGGCTACAATGTAGCTGTTGTTGACTTCAAGGGTTCCGCTGTTACCTTCGTTATCGAGGGCGACATCATCTGCACCGCTTTCAAGGATGTAGAGGGCGCTGCTGCTCACACCTGCGCAGGCGACGAGATGGTCGGCACCAAGGTTCGCTGGGTATATGGCTGCGACCGTTATATCAACCAGGAATTCATTTCTGCTGATAAGATGGCTGTTGCATGGGCTCCCAGAGACGAGAAGGTCGTTGAGAATATGTACAGAGCCGTTAAGATCGGCGGCCCCTACTACCTCGTTGACCAGAAGAGCGACATCCTCAAGGACGTTTGCGCTCCCTTCTTCACCGATCACATCATCACCGTTCAGGACTATGACCGCTGCATGACCTTCGGTGTTGTTTTCGGCAAGGGCTTCGAGCCTATCATGGTTACCGGTTACGCAAAGTTCCTGTAATCTATCCCCAATAAGCATTGAAAGACTGCCGCAAATCACCTTGCGGCAGTCTTTTTTAGAAAGAAGGAAATCCAATGCGTAAAGCAAAGATAGATATGCTCAACGGCTCCGTAATGCGGCCTCTTATCACGTTCTGCATTCCGCTGGTGCTTACCGGATGGCTGCAGATGCTCTTCAGCATGGCCGACAGCTTCATTGCCGGTAAGTGGGCAGGCGCAGCAGCGCTTGCTGCCGTTGGCGCAACTTTCCCCTTCGTAATGATAATCATCAGCCTTTTCGGCGGCCTTTCCACCGGCGTTATGGTCTGCGCATCCAATGACTGCGGCGCAGGCGATATGGACAGCCTTGATAAAACTGCTCATACGGCGGTTTTGGTAGCCGCAATTATGGGTTTTGTGGTTTTGGCTGTAGGTCAAAGCCTTGCAAAATGGGCCATGACCGCAATGAAGGTGCCCGCGGATATTTTCGACGATGCCATTACTTACCTGAGAATATATTTCTGCTGCATGCCCGGTCAGCTGGTTTACGGCGCAGGCGGTTCCATTCTCCGCGCTAAGGGCGACTCCAGAACGCCCCTCGTATTCCTCATGATCTCCGGTGTGGGCAACGTTGTACTGAACATGGTATTCGTAATCGTGTTCAAGCTGAGCGTAGTAGGCGTAGCGCTGGCTACCCTCATTACCCAGTATCTTTCCGCAGCGCTGGTAATGATACACCTGTTCCGCCTTGACGAGCCCGGCGGAATAAAGCTGAGCAAGCTGAGAATGACCAAGGCCAAGGTCGCCCGCATTCTCAAGGTCGGTATCCCCGCAGGTCTGCAGGCTGCCTGCCTTGCCTGCTCCGATATACCTCTGCAGACGGCTGTTAACAGCCTCGGCTCCCTTGCCGTTTCCGGTAATGCTGCCGCAATCAACATTGACGGCTTCATTTTCACCACCATGGAAAGCCTCGGTCAGGGCTGCACCGTATTCACGGGTCAGAACGTAGGCGCAAAGAAGTATGAACGCATCAAGAAGGTTCTCGGCAGCAGTATGTTCATCACCGTTATGAGCGGCGTTGTGCTGGGTCTTATCGGTTATATCTTCCGCTACCAGATCATCGGTCTCTTCCTGCCCGATGCTCCCGCAGCCGTTGCCCACGGCGCATCCCGCTGCTCCGCAGTTACCGCATTTACCTTCATTTACGCATTCTACGGCATTATTACCGCATCTCTCCGCGGCTACGGTATTTCCAGTATTCCCGCAATACTCAATATCGTCTGCCTCTGCGGATTCCGCTTTGCGTGGGCGGCATTCTATTTCCCCACCCACCAGAGTCTGTTCCACCTCTATCTGTCCTACCCGCTGGCATGGATCATCTGCGTTATAGCATCGCTGATAATCTACAAGCCGCTGATAAAGCGAACGATAGCAAAAACGGAACGTTTGAGTGCTCACTAAAAGAAATACCGCTTCGGAAAGTGCTCCGAGGCGGTATTTTTTCTTGAACAGCGGAGATAAAAAGTATAAAATAGCAGGGAAGTGAGGTGAGGAAAATGACCCAATGGACAGTATATGTCCTGCGCTGCGCCGACGGCACCCTCTATACGGGCATGACCGACGATGCGGAAAAGCGCCTTAAGACCCATAACGCGGGCAAGGGCGCCAAGTATACCCGCAGCCGCACCCCCGTGGAAATGGTATACAGCGAAAGCTGCGCGGATAAATCGGCGGCTCTGAGAAGAGAGCACGCCATAAAAAATCTCACACGAAAGCAGAAGCTGCAGCTGATAGAAAAGCCTGCTTTTAATATTTCTGGCGCTGCCGAAAAGGCAATAGGAATGCTGAGAGAA
>JAFYLI010000102.1 GCA_017537165.1 Oscillospiraceae bacterium
TAGCCGAGTATATTGAGGCGGTGATTTATGGTAACTACTACGCAGTCGCCGTATTTGCTTAGGTTGTCGCCGTCATAGGCAACCATTTCGATGGAGGAACCCGCAGAATATCCGCCGCCATGGAGCCATACCATAACGGGCTTCTTGGCTGCGCGGTCAAGAGACTGGGTCCAAACGTTCAGGTAGAGGCAATCCTCACTTTCGGGCCAGAAGCGGTGAGGTATGAGCAGGTCAAGGGCGGGAGAATTGGGGCTCATAAGAGGTGCAACGTGGCCGTACCACAGAGCGTCCTTTACTCCCTCCCAAGGTTCGACGGGCGTAGGCTGCTGAAAACGCTTTGCATCGGCATACTTGATGCCGTGGAAGGTATAGGTGCTTTCAAGCTTAAATCCGCGAATTTTACCCGCTTTGGTTTCGGCTATAGTGCCGGAAGTACCGCATTCAAACTGCTTTATCATAATAATCCTCCTTGCGAAATAGTTGTTCAAATAGTTATCCAAAATCCTCGCGCATGGAGGATTTGGCCATCAACGCCGGTTGCCCAAAGGGCGAGGCGTTGGGCTTACAAATAAACATAGTGTGATTTTTCACACTATCCCCTTTCTGCGCCACCTAATGGCACACAATACTTTTAAGTCAAGTATACTTTCCCGCTCCGTTTATGTCAACCGTTTATGTAATTCTTGAAATACCCCGTTTGCCATGATATACTGATTAAAAAAGTTTGAAAGGGTTGATCCCGTGATATTTTATTTTTCCGCCACCGGCAACTCTCAATCCGCAGCAGAGCAAATAGCCTCCGCGCTTGATTCAAAGCTGATTTCCATCGGTCTTGCACTGCGTGACGGACACTTCGATTTTGACATCAGCGGCGACGAGTACCTCGGCTTCGTCGTTCCCACTTTTGCATACACGCTGCCCGCTCCCGTTGCAATGTTTATCGAAAAGTTGAATCTTACAGGCTGGGCAGGCCAGCATACTTTCGGTGTATTCACCTGCGGCGAAGGCAGCGGCGACGAAGACGCCGCCCTTACCGTTGCGCTTAAAAACAAGGGTATAGGCTACAACGGCTCCTTTGACGTAGTCATGCCCGATAACTTCATTCTTTGGTCAAATCTGCCCTCCGAGGCTGCACTGAACAGACGTCTTTCCGCCGCCCGCAATACTGTGGACACCATCATCGCCAAGCTGAAAAACAAGGAAAACGGCAGACTTACCACCAAAACTCCCCGCATGCCCTTCATGCCTGCCGAAGCTGTCAGCACCGCCGCCGGCACAAGCAAGATGCGAGTTACCGACAAGTGCGTTGGCTGCGGCACCTGCGCCAAACTTTGTCCCATGGGCTGCATAAGCATTAAGGACGGCGCGCCCGTGTGGGAAGGCAGCTGCTCCATGTGCCTTGCCTGCCTGCATCACTGCCCCGCAGGCGCCGTGGAATATGAAAATCAGACCGCAGGCAAAAAGCGCTACGTTAACCCCGACTGCAAGGTGCAGGAAACAAACAAGTATTAAATTCTCAAGGAGGAAAAATATATGTCTAACACCGCTGAATTCGAATACGTAACTCCCGAAGATTTCGCCCGCATGGCGCTCCCCGTTAAATTCGATACCGACAGAGTAAAGAACAAGGTTCTCGACGTTCAGTACGGCACTCTGCCCGAGCAGAAGCTGGACATTTACCTCCCCGACGATGCCGTGGCTCCCTTCCCCGTTATTTTCTACGTTCACGGCGGCGGCTGGTATCTGGGCAACAAGCTTGAAGGCGCGCTGGACTGCATCATCGACGCTGTAAAGCACGGCTACGCCGTTATTTCCGTTGACTACCGCCTCGCCCCCGGCGTATCCTATCCCGAGTTCATCTTCGATGTAAAAACCGCCGTCCGCTGGGCACGTGCTCACGCTGCCGAGTACGGCTTTGATCCCGAGCACTTCGGTATGATAGGCGACAGCGCAGGCGGCCACATCACCCTCACCATGGGCTTCACCGCAAACTGGGTAGAGTATGAAGGTGAGGAGTTCGGATGGGCAGGCGAGTCCACCAAGCTGCAGGCTATCTGCGATATGTACGGCCCCGCCATCCTCTTCGCAGACGAGGACGAGTGGTACCGCGAGTCCAAGGTTCGCCGTATGGCTGCCGCTCCCAAGGCAGAGAACGGCGAAAATCCCCCCTCTATGTATGACCTCGCTTTTGGCACCCAGAACAAGAATCTGCTGCGCGTAATCAGCCCCTACAGCATGGTACATAAGGATATTCCTCCCACCATGATACAGCAGGGCATGGTCGACGCAGTAGTTCCCTATCAGCACAGCACTCTGCTTGCCGAGCGTATCACCGAGGTTTGCGGCGCCGAGCGCATACATCTCTGCACTTATCCCGAGCGCAACCACAGCGACAAGGACTTCATGACCTACGAAAACTGCAAGGAAGTTCTCGCCTTCTTCGATAAGTATCTGAAATAACCCTTACATAAGGAGATAATATAACATGTCAAACAACGGCGAAATCAAATATGTAACTCCCGAAGATCTTGCCCGCATGGCTCCCCCTTCCAAATTTGACACCGATAAGGTCAAGAACAAGATTCTTGACCTTCAGTACGGCACTCTGCCCGAGCAGAAGCTGGATATTTACCTCCCCGACGATGCCGTGGCTCCCTTCCCCGTTATTTTCTACGTTCACGGTGGCGGCTGGTATCTGGGTTCCAAGCGTGAAGGTGCTCTTGAATGCATCATTGACGCCACCAAGCACGGTTATGCGGTCATTTCCGTTGATTACCGTCTTGTGCCCACAGTTTCCTATCCCGAATTCATCTTCGACGTAAAGACCGCTGTTCGCTGGGCACGTGCTCACGCTGCCGAGTATGGCTTCGATCCTGAGCACTTCGGCATGGTCGGCGACAGCGCCGGCGGCCACATAACTCTCACCATGGGCTTCACCGGCAACTGGGTAGAGTACGAGGGCGAGGAATTCGGTTGGGAAGGCGAGTCCACCAAGCTGCAGGCCATCTGCTCCATGTTCGGCCGCTCTATGCTCTACGCAGATCACGATGCATGGTATCGTGAGTCCGGAGTTCGCCGCACTACCGGCGCTCCCGTTTCCGCCGGTGGAGAGTCTCCCCGCAACATGTTTGAACTTGCTTTCAACACCACCAATAAGACCCTTATGAGAATCATCAGTCCTTACCACATGGTACACAAGGACATTCCTCCCACCATGCTGCAGCACGGTCTGTCCGATGCCGTAGTTCCCTACCAGCACAGCATCCACCTTGCAGACCGCATCACCAAGGTCTGCGGAGCTGACCGCGTACATCTCTGCACCTATCCCGAGCGCAACCACAGCGACAAGGACTTCATGACCTACGAAAACTGCCTTGAAGTTCTCGCTTTCTTTGATAAGTATTTGAAATAATGTTTATATATACTGCTATGTAAACACCGTCAAGACCGTCAAGTATCTAACGTATAGAATCCATCTTTCGGCAAATAATATCCGTGAGGTGAATTCATGCTTGGTTTTATTATGAGTGCAATCGCGGGTGCGGCAATGAGCTTTCAAGGGGTTATCAACACCCGACTTTCGGATAAAATCGGACTTTGGGAGTCCAACGTATTCGCCCAGGGTACGGCTTTCATCCTCTCCCTTATTGTAATGCTCATTTGGGGCAAGGGCAGTTTCTCCGCCCTTGGCGGCACAGAAAAGGTATACTGGCTGGGCGGCGTGCTGGGCCTTATCATTACGGTAACGGTAATGCTCTCTGTCAAGGGGCTCGGCCCCACGGCGGCGGTAAGCGTAATTCTTATAACACAGCTGCTTACTGCGGCACTGATAGACGCATTCGGACTTCTCGGCAGCGAAAAGCTCCCCTTCGGCTGGAACAAATACGTGGCTCTCGGCCTTATGGCGGGCGGTATGCTGCTTTTCAAATGGAAATAAAGTAAATTTAAGGTGGATTTTTGAAATTTTCTGTTGAGTAAGCGCACTCGAAGTTGTATAATATGTATTTAGAGATTGTATTTAAACTCTGCAATTAACATATTTTATATTTCGGAGGCGTATTGAAATGTTTGAAAAGCTTATCGACATTCTGAAGAACGATCCCCGTAAGATCGTTTTCCCCGAAGGTCCCGATCCCCGTATTCTCGAGGCCACCGCTCGTCTGCACAAGGACGGCTTCCTCACTCCCGTTCTCGTTGGTAACGTTGATGACGTTAAGGCTGCCGCTGCTACCGGTAACTTTGACATCGAAGGCGTAGAGATCATCGATCCCGCTACCTATCCCGAGATGGACGCTATGGTCGAGAAGATGGTTGAGCTCCGCAAGGGCAAGATGTCCGCTGAGGATTGCCACAAGGCTCTTCTCCAGAGCAACTACTTCGGCACCATGCTGGTAAAGATGGGCAAGGCTGACGCTCTTCTGGGCGGCGCTACCTACTCCACCGCTGATACCGTTCGTCCCGCTCTCCAGCTCATCAAGACCAAGCCCGGCAACAAGATCGTTTCTTCCTGCTTCATCATGGTTCGCGGCGAAGAGATGCTGGCTATGGGCGACTGCGCTATCAACATCACCACCGATGAGGATCAGCTGGTTGAGATCGCTATCGAGACCGCTCGCACCGCTGCTACCTTCGGCATCGACCCCAAGGTTGCAATGCTCTCTTACTCCACCCTGGGCTCCGGCGCAGGCCCCGACGTTGACAAGGTTCGCAACGCTACCGCTAAGATCAAGGAGCTGGCTCCCGATCTGAAGGTTGACGGCGAGCTGCAGTTCGACGCTGCTGTTTCCCCCGTTGTTGCTAAGACCAAGTGCAAGGGCTCTCCCGTTGCAGGTCAGGCCAACACCTTCATCTTCCCCGAGATCCAGTCCGGTAACATCGGCTACAAGATCGCTCAGCGTCTTGGTGGCTTCGATGCTTACGGCCCCATCCTGCAGGGTCTGAATGCTCCCATCAACGACCTCTCCCGCGGCTGCAACGCAGAAGAAGTCTACACCATGGCTATCATCACCGCTGCTCTCAAGTAAGATACATACAACGATACCCCCGTACCGCTCGGTACGGGGGTATTTTTTGTCGGCAAGTGCCTATGTATTTATGCCTTCGCCCCTTCGGGGAGAAGGTGCCCCAAAGGGGCGGATGAGGGGCCTGCCGCCAGGCAGCTACATTCCATTCTGCGATAACATCGATTTTTATCCGCTTCGCGGATTCCCCTCATCAGTCGCTGCGCGACAGCTTCCCCCCCCCAAAAGGGGGAAGCCATTCCGTCGCACATACATCTATTACTAAAAATCTTCAGTTGCTCTTTCAATTTCAAGCAGCTTTATCTTCTTATCCACACCACCTGCGTAGCCGGTAAGGCTGCCGTTTGCCCCCACCACCCGATGGCAGGGGATCATTATGGATATAGGGTTATGCCCCACCGCGCCGCCGACTGCGCGGGCAGAAGTTTTTCTTCCGCTTTGGTTTTCCAGCCTTCTCGCAATCTCGCCGTAGCTTACGGTTTCGCCATAGGGTATATGCAGAAGTTCTTCCCATACTGCGCGGCGAAATTCGCTGCCCATCGGCGCAAGTGGCAGATTAAAATTCGGCTCACTGCCCGAAAAATATACATCCAACCACGCCCGAGCTCTCTCAAAAACGGGTAATTTTTCCTCCCGCAATTCTCCGCCGAGA
>JAFYLI010000103.1 GCA_017537165.1 Oscillospiraceae bacterium
CTGTCGGTGCTGACGCAGCGGACGATGGTGGTTATATTGGGGCATTTTTTGGCCAGTGCTACGGCGAAATTTTTCGCCATAGGCAGAATGTCGCCGCCGGTGCCGAGGGCGACAAGTATCTCGCCGCTCTGCTTGCCTATGCGTATCATAACGAAGCGGAGAAAACCCCTGCCTGTGCGCTCATCGTAGGTGCGCAGTTTGAAAGAGGGGAGCAGTTCCTTGATAGCGGCTATGATCACTCCTGCGCGCTCGTCCTCAAGGGCGCAATCGTCTACGGGGGTGAGCTTGCCGGAGGAGGACTGCCATACTCCGCTGATAACGCGGCCGTGGGAATAGCCGAAGGCGGCGCTGACCTTGCAGCGGTAATGGAAAGGCTCGTCCATGCCGACGATAGGGTCTATCTTATGAAATTTTCCCAGCAGGGAGGTTATGGTGCGCTGTTTATAGGAAATCTGCTGAGGATATGTTACGTCCAGCTGACAGCCGCCGCACTTTTTGTATACGGGACAGCGAAATTTATTATCCATAGTGTGTTACCTGTTTTCTTCAAATATTATGTCGGATGGATATTTGGTCTTGTTAAGTTCTTCTTTTGCTTTGATGACTTCCTCAATATCTATGCCGTATATATTGGCAATAGCCAAGGTGTAATAAATTACATCCCAAAGTTCCTCATCAATAGTTCCCTTGATGTGTTCTATGTTTTCCGCTTTGAGATTTTTTCTCATAGCTCTTGAAAGTTCTCCCACTTCTTCCGTGAGTTTAAGAAAATAGTCTTTAAGCAGTTCGGGGTGATGATCCTTCTGTTTTATATAATTTTGTAGATACTTTACGGTTGTTTTGCCATCCATGTTACTTACTCCTTTGAGCCTTTGGCGGTATTTATGGATTTGACTAACATTCGCCTAATAACACCACATTGCTGCAAAAGTTCTTTTGCTGTTTCGTCCTTTATGCAGTTAGAACCAAGAAGCAGCTCTACCCAATATTCAGTTTCTGCGCACTCTTTTAGTGCAATATGAAATTTGTTGATGAAATCAGCTTTACTTGAAGCATAATTTGCTTCGTGGATGTTTGCACCGATGGAGGTGGCACTTCTTGTTATTTGGTTTATAAGGACACCCCTGCCTTTGCGAGTGTCGATATTATCACATACGGATATTACAGAAAGAGCTAGAATTTTTGCCCTTGTGCGGAGTTCGGAATCTTTCATATATACTTCCTCTTTGTGAAGTTTTTGCAGTGCAAAAGTGAAGTTGTTGCACAGTGAAGTTTTGTGAACAAAGTGAAGTTCAGTTTGCCACTGCACCGCAAGGTGCAACTTCATTATTGAAAATAACTTCACTGGTGGATACCAACTTCACTTGCCGATAGGCAAACTTAGTTTTTACAAAGCTTTGCTACCGCTTCGCAGTGTCTTGTCCTCGGGAACATATCAGCGGCGGTGAGTTTATTTGCGGTGTAGCCTTTTTCGGCAAACAGCTTCAGATCTCGTGCAAGCGTGGCGGGATCGCAGGAAACGTATACTACGCGCTGAGGAGCCATCTGGGCGATGGAGTCTATAACGTCGGGAGCAAGACCCTTGCGGGGCGGGTCGACGATTATAACGTCGGGAGCCATGCCTGCCTCGGCAAAATGGCGGGCGGCATCGGAGGCATCTGCGCAGATGAATTCTGCGTTTTCGATGCCGTTGCGGCGGGCATTTTCCTTTGCGTTCTCAATGGCCGCATCAACTATTTCAGCGCCTATAACCTTGGCGCACTTGTCGGCGGCATAAAGGCCGATAGTGCCGGTGCCGCAGTAAAGATCAAGAACCAGCTCGTTGCCCGTCAGCTCGGCGTATTCGATGGCGCGGGCGTAGAGATTTTCTGCCTGAGGGGTGTTTATCTGGAAGAAGGAGCGGGGAGAGAGTTTGAAACGCAGGGAGCAAAGCTCGGCATCAATGCTTTCTTCGCCCCAAAGAGTGACGAATTCGTCGGAAAGGATGCCGTTGCCCTTGCTGCGGTTAACGTTGAGAATGATGGAGACAACGTTGGGGCAGGCTGCGCGGAGCATGTCCATAAGCTTGTCGCAGTGGGGCAGCTTGTTGGCTGCGGCAACGATGCATATGCAGCTGCCGTGCTTTACGCTGCGCACGAAAAGTCGGCGCACGATGCCCTTGGCGGTGAGTTCATCGTAAGCGGGAACGGAATATTCGTCCATCCAGCGGCGAAGAGCAGCTGCGGCGGCATCGGCGTCGGTGGTCTGCAGCAGACAGCTTTCGATGGGAACTATATCGTGGCTGCGGGGGCGGTAAAAACCGCTGACGGCCTTACCGTCGCGGTTGCCTACGTTCAGGATGGCCTTGTTGCGGTAACGCTCCTGCCGGGGGGAGGGGATTATCTCCTCGGAGGTGAGGTCAATGCCGCCTATGCGGCGCATAACGTCGTCTACGCGCTGCTTTTTGATGCGAAGCTCTTCCTCATATGTAACGTGGCGGAAGTCGCAGCCGCCGCATTTGGAGCATACGGGACAATCTGGCTCGATGCGGTGAGGGGAGGTTTCCAGCAGCTCTTCAAGCTTTGCCCATATGGCAGTTTTGCTGACCTTAAGCAGCTTTATGATGCAGCGCTCGCCGGGAAGAGCACCCGCGACAAATACGGCTCTGCCGTCAATGCGGGCAACGCCCTGACCTTCGGCGGTGCAGCCTTCTATATTAACTTCGTAGGTCTGATTTTTCAAAAGTTCCATTATTTTATGACCTCCCAGCCGGGCATGGGGAAACGCTGTATTGCCCGAAATACCTTGGGTTTGAAATCCTTCTGTTCAAGGCTGAGCTTTTCGATAAGCTCCTTTACGTCCTGCCGCTTGCTTACGCCGTCCATGGGGCAGGTGTTTTTGACCACGGGCAGGTTATAGCGGCGGGCTACGGAGGCGGTCATTGCCTCATCTGCATAGAGCATGGGGCGAATTTGGGTAACACCGCTGCGGTCCATGAAAGTCACGGGGCGGAAGCAGCTTATGCGTCCTTCGTATATAAGCGACATGAGATAGGTCTCAACCGCGTCGTCCATGTGGTGGCCGAAAGCGACCTTGGTAATGCCGTTGGCGATAAGGGTATCGTTAAGCAGACCCTTGCGCATTTTTACGCAGAGAGAGCAGGGATTTTTCTCTTGCTTAACGTCGAAGACAACGTGACGAATGTCGGACTCTACATATATATAATCTACGTCCAGCCTGCGGCAAAGTTCGCGCACACCGGAGAAATCCATATCGTCAAAGCCAATGCCGATTGTAATGGCGGCGAGAGTGAATTTCTTGGGGTAATAGCGGCGCAGAGATGCCAAAGAGCAGAGAAGTGCAAGAGAGTCCTTGCCGCCGGAAATGCCAACGGCAATGCGGTCACCCTCTTGTATCATATCGTAATCTTCCACGCAGCGGCGGACAAGACTTGTAAGGTGTTCCATATATATCCTCCGTGTGACTAAGCCGCACAAACAGTTGTTGAAAATATTTTTTGAAGAAAAATCAACAAAAAATGAAAATCGAAAGTGAGAAAACGGGAGCAAAACGAAGCAAAAACGAGTAAAAACGAGCTTTACACGAATAAAGTAAAAAACTTGTTGACATAGTGTTGACGTTGTGGTATAACTTAGAAGCCCTCAAAGGGCCATACAGAAGTATTTTAAAATGCATTGGCTTTAAAGTCAATCGCAAAAGATATTATTGGAGGTTAATGTTCCATGTCTACTTTCATGGCTAACAAGAATACCGTTGTTAGAAAATGGTATATTCTTGACGCTGCAGACAAGCCCCTCGGCCGCACTGCTGCTACCGCTGCTACCCTGCTGCGCGGCAAGCATAAGCCTGATTACACCCCCCACGTTGACTGCGGCGATTTCGTAATCGTTGTCAATGCTGATAAGGCTGTTCTCACCGGCAACAAGCTCCAGCAGAAGTACTATCGTCACCATACCGGCCACGTAGGTCACCTGAAGGAAGTTCAGTATAAGACCCTCATGGCTACCAAGCCCGAGATGGCTATGAGCCTCGCTGTTAAGGGCATGCTCGCTAAGAACCCCACCGGCCGTCATCAGCTGGACAGACTTAAGGTCTACAAGGGTGCTGAGCACAAGCACGCCGCACAGAAGCCCGAGATTTGGGAATAAGGGGAGGTACTGAATAATGTATACTAGCAAGAAGCCTTATATGTACGGCACCGGCAGAAGAAAGTCTTCTGTTGCAAGAGTTCACCTGTTCCCCGGCGGAACCGGCGCTATCACCATCAACGGCCGCGATATTGATGAGTACTTCGGTCTCGAGACCCTCAAGCTCATCGTTCGTCAGCCCCTCGTTACCACCGAGACCCTCGGCAAGGTAGACATCGTTGCTACCGTTACCGGCGGCGGTGTAACCGGTCAGGCTGGTGCTATCCGTCACGGTATTGCCCGCGCTCTCCTTCTGGTTGACGAGTCTTATCGTCCCGCCCTCAAGGCAGCCGGCTTCCTCACCCGTGATCCTCGTATGAAGGAGCGTAAGAAGTACGGTCTCAAGGCTGCACGTCGTGCTCCTCAGTTCTCCAAGAGATAATCAGATTTATCTGCTTGTACGAAAGCCACCCGAATGGGTGGCTTTCTTTTTGTCTGCAGAAAACCACTCGCTAGGCGAGTGGTTCAAAAAAAGCCTTATGGCGATACTGTAGAAAAAATAACTCCCTTTGCTATACTGAGAGTGCGGTCCGCCAACTGCACAAAAA
>JAFYLI010000104.1 GCA_017537165.1 Oscillospiraceae bacterium
GGAAGCTCTCAATCTTGACTACATAGTTCGAGTCCGCGAGATCCCCCTCAACAAAAACGGTAAGAAAAGAGCTATATATTGATTCAATCCCCCGACAGCAGTCGGGGGATTGCTTTTTTAAAATTCACCGTATTCGTTATAGTAGGCTATCAGCAGATCAACGCAGGCACCGTAGCTCTGCACGCCCAGCGTCTGTCCCTGACTTTTTAGAAAACTGTCATAGACCTTTTCCGTTACTTCTGCGACCTTGGTTTCGAACTGCTGCCAATATTCGTTATTTGCCTGCATATCTGCCAGCACTTCTTCGGGCAGGCTGTACCACAGTTGGGCATAGGCATCCTTATCGTACCGGTAAAGGGCGTTGCCGAGATTAATAAAGGCCGAGAACGCACCCGAATACCGATAGACGGGGTCGCCGCTCTTCATGCAGGTAAGTATCTCCACGAAGTTCGACTCCTGCTCCGAGGCAATTCCTCGCTGATGAGCCATTTCGTGGGCTATGGTGGCAGGGATCATCATAGAAGGCTGATCCACGTTTATATTCGCTTCGCCCGACAAGGGGAAATATATTCCCGTATAGTTCAGGATGCTCATAAGGCGTGAGGCTATCATTCCCTTAGGCTTCACGTACTCTTGCCCCAAGAAGGGATAGACCTCGCAGACACCCTCGTAAATTCCCTTTGAGCGGTCGAAAATTTCGTCTATATCTTCCGCGAAAACACCGTTTTCATCTCGCTTCACTTCGTCATAAGTTTCGCAAAGCTCCTGCGTAAAATATTCCGCAACGGTGTAAAGCTCCTCTACGGAGCTTTTTTTCGCATAAAGGCCGCTTTTCTGCCGGAACCCGTCTGCGTAGTAGGATGCGCTGAGCATCACGCAAAAGGCTACATAGACCGTCAGTACCAATGCTGCGATAAAACTGACTCGGCGGTATACTGTTTTAAGTCGCTGCTCACTGCGCACTATATCCCGTATGGCTATAATTATGTAGACTATACCGAAGATAACGGCAGCAGCTATAGTCAGCTCCATCATCGAGATTGGAATCACGGAGAAAATCATTGCCAGCAGCCGCTTGATCCAAAGCGCAGCATTTGCCACTGCGTTCATCACCTCACGGCAGCCTTTGAGCAACAGGAAAAGCACCGCAAAAACAACGCAGCTTAATATCCATATATGTCGTTTCATAAGTCCCTCGAAAACTCCGCGCAGTTTCGTCATGCTCCCTCTCCTCTCCGCAGGTTCAATCATGTTTAAAGTATAGCACAAAACCGCCGCCTTTTCAATGGCAGTGAAATGCAGTTCACTGCAGTTGACTTGCAAGTAAAAAAACAGTAAAATATGTAAAGTCATACCATTCCCGCGAAACGGAGGCCAAACCATGAACCCCATCACCCCCGCCGGACAGCTGGCCCAAGCCGCCGCTCTCCGCTCAGATCAGCTTGCCTGCAGCTATATGGGCCGAAAATTCACCTTTGCCGAGCTTATGAAACTCAGCGAGGATTGTGCCCGCTCCTTTGCCGCAATAGGCGTGCATGAAGGCTGCCGCGTCATGCTTCACATGCCGCTTATCCCTCAGGCTTTAAGCTGCTTTTACGCTCTTAATATGCTGGGTGCCGCAGCCGTCATTCTCGACTCCGTCCCCCCCGACGAATGCATCGGCGCCGCAGAAATCCGCGCATTGGTCACCACGGACACTCTCTACGGCAGCCTTGAAAATATTCACGATCTTCCCACAACTATAGTCGCTCGGCCCCAGGACACCATGGGTACGATAAAAAAACTAAGCTATATATTCACCGAGGGTCGCAGCGCCGAAAAAATAAACGACGATTACGGCCTGCTTAGTTGGGATGCCTTTATGCTGGGCGGCAGGGCTTTTCGCGGGGAGCACAGCTGCACCGAGGATGCCGAGCGCAGCGCACTTATCCTTTACGGTTCGGAGACCATTTCGCTCTCCAATGCCGACTTTCTCTCTTCGGAGTCCGATACGCCCATCATCAGACTTCACCACGATATTATGGGCGGCAAATGCCCCGAACTTGACTTATAAGAAAAACCCCTTACTTCCATGAAGTAAGGGGTTTCGTTTTTATTCTGCGTATTCGTAGCCGCGCTTAAATGCAGCCAGATTTATGTCTATGGTCTTAGCAGGAACGCTCTCGCTGATGAGCTTTTCCCAATCGGTCTCATTGAGGCCAAGCTGCTTTACCAGAGCACCCAGCAGGCAGATATTCTGAGCCTTGATGCTGCCCAGTTCCTCTGCGATCTTGCTGGCAGGGATAACGGTTACTTTACCAACCAGTTCCTTGAGTTCCTTTTCCGCATCGTGAGGATAGGCTGCGTCGCCGGTGAGAACGGGCATGGAGTATATCTCGCGCTCGTCCATAACGATGCTGCCGCCCTTCTTCAGGTAAGGCAGTGCGCGCAGAGCTTCAACCTTTTCAAATGCAACGATAATGTCGGCCTCGCCTTCGCCGATATTGGGAGCATAGACCTTTTCGCCGTACTTAAGCTGAGTATTTACAGTACCGCCGCGCTGGCTCATACCGTGGATCTCACTCATCTTGACGTCATAACCCAGCTGTGCAAGAGCAGTGGAGAGGATTTTAGTGGTGAGGATAGTACCCTGACCGCCTACACCGGTGAGAAGAATATTAGTCGTCATTTTGCACCGCCGATCCGGCTGATAGCGCCAACCTTGCACATCTGCATACACAAGCCGCAGCCATTGCAGTTAGCGGGGTCAGCTATCCATGCCTTTTTATTTTCGAATGCCAGAGAGGGGCAAGCAACCTTCATGCAGCGCTTGCAGCCTACGCACTTATCAGCGTCTATCTCGCAGCGGATGCCTGCGTTGGCCTTGATAACTTCCTTGAGGAGGGCGCAGGGGCGCTTGGAGATGATAACGTATACGCCTTCGTTTTCAACAGCGGTCTTGATTGCTGCCTGCATTGCTTCCTGATCGATAGGATCGGCAATGATTACGCGCTCCTTGGCAATACCGGTGGCGTAGATCATTTCGAGAATGCTTACGGGAGGAACTTCGTAGCCCATAAGGTTCTTCTGGGTACCGGAGTTTTCCTGATGGCCGGTCATAGCGGTAATGCTGTTATCCAGCACGCACAGACAGACGTTTGCACCGGAGTGGACAGCGTCAACGAGGCTGTTGAAACCGGAGTGGAAGAAGGTGGAGTCGCCCAGCAGACCGAATACCTTGCGGCTGTCGTTCTGCTTCTCCAGAGCCTTGGAAAGACCGATGGGAATGGAGAAACCGGAACCCATGCAGATGGCTATATCAAAGCCGAAGAAGGGAGCGGATGCACCCAGAGAATAGCAGCCGATATCGCCGACGGCGACCAGCTTATCCTTGAAAGCGTTGAGCGCGAAGTAGAACCCGCGGTGGGGACAGCCTGCGCAGAGAACGGGAGGACGTGCAGGAGCCTGAGCTTCAGCGGTATAGGTTTCGGTAGTCTCGCCTACACCGAATGCTGCGCGGACGCGGGCAGCGTCCAGCTCGCCCTGGCAGCTGAGCTTTTCCTTACCTACGCACTCAAGGCCGAGGCCGCGTACGGTAGCTTCGAGATAGCCGTCGCCTTCCTCAACGATCCACAGGGTCTTTACCTTGGCGGCAAAGTCCTTGATGAGCTTATCGGACAGAGGATATGTAATACCCAGCTTCAGGTAAGAAACGCTGTCACCGAAAGCTTCGCGGGCATGCATATAAGAGATACCGGAGGTAATAACACCGATATCGCTGTTATTGATCTCCATGCGGTTGAGGGGAGAAGTGTAGGAATATTCCTTGAGCTTTTCAAGATTCTCCTCCACGATGACGTGGCGCTTGCGTGCATTGACGGGCAGCATGGTGAACTTGGTGAACTCGGACTTATACTTCTTTTCCTCGGGCATGACGCGCTCGCCCTGCTCTACCAAACTCTTGGAATGGCAGACGCGGGTGGTAAGGCGCAGAAGGGTAAGCAGGTCAAACTCTTCGCTGAGGCGGAAGGCTTCCTTCATGAAGTCCTTGCACTCCTGAGAGTCGGAGGGCTCCAGCATTGCCAGCTTTGCATGAGGAGCGTACCAGCGGTTATCCTGCTCATTCTGAGAGCTATGGCAGCCGGGGTCATCGCAGCTGATGATTACCATACCGCCGTTTACGCCGGTGTATGCAGCGGAGAAAATAGGATCGCCTGCTACGTTCATACCAACGTGCTTCATAGCAGCAAAAGCACGCAGGCCGCCGATAGATGCGCCAAGGGCGATCTCGGTGGCTATCTTTTCATTATTTGCCCAAGTGGCATAAACATCGTCCTTATAAAGGGCCATGTTTTCAAGTATCTCGGTACTCGGCGTTCCGGGATAGGCAGCGGCGACAGATACGCCTGCTTCCCACGCGCCGCGGGCGACGGCCTCGTCGCCGCTCATAATAATCTTTTGCAAGATCAGCACTCCATTTCTTTTTGAGGGCTCTCCCCCATTGTTTATGTTGGCATTATACCATTTAATGCTCCGTTATTCAACCACTTTTTGATTTAAAGCGCTAAACTTTATTGCTTTTTTCTTCTATTTTTTCAAAAAAGCAACGCCCGACAAACGTCGGGCGCAGCTTCGGCAAAATCTATTTACTTAATCGTCAACGTTGGGATCGGTTGCTGCATCGTAAATTGCGTTTACTTCTGCAGAGGGTGCGGGCGTAGCCTTGGCGACTACAACAGCCACGATAAGGCTTATAATAGCACCGGGCAGGATCTCGTACACGTTGGTATTGGTAACGAGAGCAGTGGTAACGGTATTGGTGAAGAGCAGAAGCCATGCGATATCAGCTACCGCACCGGCTACGATACCGGCTACGGCACCTGCATAATTAAAGCGCTTCCAGAAGAGGGAAAGAACTACTACGGGGCCAAAGGCTGCGCCGAAAAGTCCCCATGCATTCTCAACCATTGCCATAATGTCGCTGGCCCATGCGCCGCCGCTGGCTGCGATGAAGAAAGCGATGATAGCGATAATAACAACAACGATACGTCCAACCCAGCCTACTTCGGCATCAGAAGCGTTGCCCTTGCGGATAAGGGGCTTATAAAGGTCGCTGGTGAAGGAAGAGGATGCAACCAGCAGCTGGGAGTCAGCTGTACTCATGGATGCAGCGATAATAGCTGCCAGCAGGAGGCCTGCGATGAAAGCGGGGAATATATCCTTAACGGCAACGATAAAGACGCTGTTCTGATTTCCGGGCAGAAGTGCTGCGGCAAGAGCGCTGCCATCCTTAAACAGATATGTACGGGCAAGGATAGCGATGAGAGCCGCTGCGCCCAGAGAGAGAATAACCCAAACGATAGCAACGGTGGAAGCCTTCTTTATCATAGAGGGCTTTTCAATACCCATGAAACGAACGAGTATGTGAGGCATACCGAAGTAGCCAAGACCCCATGCAAGGCCGTTTACAACGTCGGTCCAAGGTACAGAGAAGGGGCTGGTGCTGAATGCACTTACACCCTCAGCGAAAGCTGCATTATAGCTGCTGTCAAACTTACCTGCAGCAACCATAACCAGAGGAACTGCCAGAATGGCGATCAGCATAAGCAGACCCTGGAAGAAGTCTGTCCAGCAAACTGCCTTATAACCGCCCATAAAGGTGTATATAAGGATGATGGCTGCAAATATAAGCAGTGCCAGCCATTCGTTTCCGCTCTCGGTAAACCAAGGAATAATGGCGCAAAGAACAGTGCGGCCTGCGACGAAAGCAGAAGCAACGTAAACGGTAAAGCTTACAAGGAAGATAATCGCGCAGACTACCTTAAGACTTGCGCTCTGGCTTGCGAAACGGTTGGTTAGATACTGGGGCAGGGTTATGGAGTCGCCGGAAGCCTTAGAGAAACGGCGCAGGCGCTTGGCAACCAAAATCCAGTTTGCGGCAGTACCGATTGCAAGGCCGATACCGATCCACAGCTTGCCCATACCGAAAGCCAGCAGGCTGCCGGGGAAACCCATAAGGAGCCAACCGCTCATATCCGAAGCCTGAGCACTCATTGCGGTTACCCAGGGGCCCATGCTGCGGCCGCCAAGGAAATATTCCTTATCAGAATTATTCTTGCTCTTTGTAAAGAAATAAATACCTATAACAAGAACGATTACGAAATAAAGTATAAAAGCTAACAGTTCACCGACATTCACGATGAATACACCTCTTTCTAACGCTTGGAACCAAATCCATTGCACACATCATTGTTTTAGTACTATAACATATTAAAGTCAAGAACGCAATAGAGAACGGAGTATAGACCGCAGTCTATACTCCGCCAATGGATTTGTTAGTTTTTTCGTTTAAATCAGCCGTTTTTCTGCAAGACTTTTAACTAAACTATTTGCTATACGTTTTGTGAATTTTTATTTTTCCGGGCGAAGATCTCGCAGGAAACGCGGCATCATGTCGCGAGCATATTTTTTCAGGGAGTAGTCTCCCTCGCAAATACACCAATCGTAAAGCAGGGCACGTTCACAAAGCGCATATAGTTTGGTTATCTCGTTTACAGACATATCGGAGCGCAACTCGCCCCTCTCCTGCCCTTCCAGCGTAATTTTCCGCAGCACCTTATAATAGGTGCGGTTGCGGTCGAGAAGATGCTTATCCCCTCTCGTTACCAGCTGTGTTGAATACATTCGGGCAAGCAGATCCAGCGGCACGGTATTTTCGATCATGGTGAACAGTTCCATGTTCAGGAACAGCAGCTTTTCAAAGCTGTCCATGCTATCGTCCATAGTTTCCATAAGCTCTTCGTACTTTTCATCAAAGAGCAGGGACATCGTGCTCAAAAGAGCATCCTTGCCTTCGAAATAGTGGTAAAAAGAACCTTTGGACGTACCTGACTGGCGTATGATATCGTCCACGGTAGTATCGTCGTAGCCCTGTTCGTAAAAGAGCTGCCATGCCGCGGATACGATTTTCTTTTTCGTCTGATTTTTGCCTTTTATCGCCATGGCTTAGCGAGCAAACAGGCTGAGCATAACACCGGCTGCAACAGCAGAACCGATAACGCCGGCGACGTTGGGGCCCATTGCGTGCATGAGCAGGAAGTTCTTGGGGTTAGCCTTCTGGCCTTCCTTCTGGGAGATACGTGCTGCCATGGGAACGGCAGAAACACCGGCAGAACCGATAAGGGGATTTATCTTATCCTTAAGGAAGAGGTTCATGAACTTAGCCAGCAGAACACCGCCTGCGGTACCCATAGCAAATGCCACAACACCAAGAACCAGGATAAAGAGTGTCTGCTTGGTGAGGAAGGTTTCTGCAACTGCAGAGGCACCAACGGAGAGACCAAGAAGGATGGTAACGATATTGCACAGAGCATTCTGGGCAGTATCGGACAGTCTGTCGGTAAGACCGGATTCCTTGAAGAGGTTACCAAGCATGAGCATACCTACCAGAGGAATTGCATCGGGCAGGATAACGGAAACAACGATGGTAACAATGATGGGGAAAAGTATCTTTTCCTTCTTGCTTACGGGGCGCAGCTGCTTCATAACTATCTGGCGCTCCTTCTCAGTGGTGAGCAGGCGCATGATAGGAGGCTGGATAACGGGAACCAGAGCCATATAGGAATAAGCAGCAATAGCGATAGCGCTGAGCAGCTCGGGAGCGAGCATAGTTGCGGAAAGAACGGCAGTGGGGCCGTCTGCGCCGCCGATGATGCCGATAGCACCTGCCTGCTGAGCGGAGAATCCGAGCAGGATAGCACCGATGAAGGTGATGAAAATACCAAGCTGAGCTGCTGCACCAAGGAGCAGGGACTTGGGATTTGCAATCAGAGGGCCAAAGTCGGTCATTGCGCCTACGCCCATGAAGATCAGGGGAGGCAGAATTCCCATCTTATTAAGGGAATAGAAATAATAGAGGATACCTGTTCCCTCTTCGGCATTGAATACCTGAGAACCGAAAAGGTTGGACAGAAGCATACCCATTGCGATAGGAACGAGCAGCAGGGGTTCGAACTTGCGGCCAATTGCCAGATAAAGCAGAACGCAAGCTACGATGATCATTATAAGGTTACGCCAGTCAAACTGGGCAATACCTGTACTCTGAAGGAAGCGAACTATTGCATCTAACATCTCTTAACGCCCTCCTTAGAACACAACGAGTACGTCGCCGGTATTGACGGAGGCGCCCTGGGCAACAGCCACGCTGGCAACAACTCCGTTCTCGGGAGCGACTATCTCATTTTCCATCTTCATAGCCTCAAGGATCATCAGCACCTGACCGGCCTTGACGCTGTCACCTGCCTTAACGGCAATGCTGAGAATAGTGCCGGGCATGGGTGCGGTAACAGTATTGGCACCTGCAGCTACGGGAGCAGGGGCTGCTGCGGGGGCAGGTGCGGGAGCTGCAGCAGGTGCTGCGGGTGCAGGAGCTGCAACGGGCACGGGAGCTGCAACGGGCGCAGGTGCCGCTGCGGGAGCTGCGCCTGCTTCCTCTATCTGGACAACGTATGCGTTGCCGTTAACATATACATTATAAGTCTTCATGTTTTATTTACCCCCTTTTCCGACCTGACGGATGCTGCGAACCTTAAAGGGCTTGCCGCCTTCCATTTCGGTAACGGCAGACACGATAGCAGCTGCGGTCTCAGGGTCAATCTCAGCTGCGGGCGCAGCAGCTTTTTCAGCCTTGCGCTCAGCATTGCCCACAACAAAATGCATCAGTTTTACGATAAACATGATAAGGGTAAGGATGATGATACAGGTGGCCATACCAAGCACCATTACTACCAGCGCGCCGGACAGCTTCTCCGCTACGGGCAGAGTAGCCAGGATTTCAGGATCTTGCAGTTTTTCTATGATACTCAAGCAATATCTCCCCTTTTGCATGATTTTTGGGTTAACCGAATACGTTCATAATCATACATCATTTCGACACCTAAGTAAAGTGTTTTTCTTCTTTTTTCCCTTCCTTTACTGCAACTTTAGTAATTCTTATCTTCATTTTTCTACCTAAGAGCGTTTATGTCAACACAACGAAAGGTTCGGACATTACTTTATTGCAAGCGCGCGCCCCATTTCTTGCAAATACAAATAAAAAAGCCTCCCGCTGAAAAACAGCGGGAGGCTGAGAGTCTGTTATATGATAGCTCTAATTAATTAGAGGGTCTCGATAACAACACCGGAACCAACGGTACGGCCGCCTTCACGGATAGCGAAGCGGAGACCCTTCTCGATAGCGATGGGGGTGATCAGCTCAACGTTCATGTCAACGTTGTCGCCGGGCATGCACATCTCAGTGCCTTCGGGAAGAGTGATAACACCGGTAACGTCGGTGGTACGGAAGTAGAACTGGGGTCTGTAGTTGTTGAAGAAGGGGGTGTGACGGCCGCCTTCGTCCTTGGTCAGAACGTAAACCTGGCCAACGAACTTGGTGAGGGGCTTGATGGAGCCGGGCTTAGCAAGAACCTGGCCACGCTCAACGTCAGACTTAGCAACACCACGGAGGAGGGTACCTACGTTGTCACCAGCCTCAGCGTACTCGAGAACCTTGTGGAACATCTCGGTACCGGTAACGACGGTCTTCTTGGTATCCTTGATACCAACGATTTCAACTTCGTCACCAACCTTAACAACACCACGCTCAACACGACCGGTGGTAACGGTACCACGACCGGTGATGGTGAAGACGTCCTCAACGGGCATCAGGAAGGGCAGGTCAGCTGCACGGTCGGGAGTGGGAATGTAAGCGTCAACTGCATCCATGAGCTCCTTGATGCAAGCGAACTCGGGAGCGTTAACGTCAGTGGACTCGGAGATCAGAGCGTTCAGAGCGGAACCCTTGATAACGGGCAGATCGTCGCCGGGGAAGTCATAGGTGCTGAGCAGCTCACGAACTTCCATCTCAACGAGCTCGAGGAGCTCTTCGTCGTCAACGAGGTCAGCCTTGTTCATGAAAACAACGATACGGGGTACACCAACCTGACGAGCGAGAAGGATGTGCTCACGTGTCTGAGCCATAGGACCGTCTGTAGAAGCGATAACGAGGATAGCACCGTCCATCTGAGCAGCACCTGTGATCATGTTCTTGATGTA
>JAFYLI010000011.1 GCA_017537165.1 Oscillospiraceae bacterium
ACGTTGCAGAAGCTGCCAACGCAGAGACCCAACACCGCAAGAATGATATATGCAATTATGTTCATGCGTGGGCCTCCTTTCGGGACGTGAATGTTAGGTGAACTCGGAAATCCTTCCCAATGAGCAGCCGTCGAAAACGGGTCGAAAGTTCCTCAACGGAAAGGCTGTGTCAAGGCGCAGAGGGCAGCCGATGATGCTGCGCCCGGCCTGCCCGACCGATAGGGGTCGGGCAGTGCAGGACGTAAGTTGTGGGGGGTATAGGTTGATGCTCAATCGAGTGTCCACTCGCCGTCTTCCCAGGTTGCACCCTTGAATTCTGCGCGGAACATCTCGTCAAGTTTGCCGGTGAGTTCTTCTACTGCGGCAGTATCAATAGCGGAGGCAGGGACGGAGTCGTCCTTAACGGTAATTTTGATTGTTGTGGCAGCATTGGGGTCGTTGGAGAGGGGCTGGCGCTCAACTATAATCTCGTCTACCTCAACGCCTTCTGCTGCGGCAAGGCTCTGTACGGCAGTGTTAACGGAAGAGAGCGCCTGCATATCGGCGGTGGACTCGGCCTTCTTTATGTAGCCGGAGTATGCGGGAATGGCAATACCGGCGAGGATGGCGAGAATAGCGATAACAACAAGCAGTTCTACCAGGGTGAAACCGGCTTTACTCTTCATGAAGTTCATTGAATCTTTTCCTTTCTCTATGTATTTATAATTTTATTTTTAACTTGTATCATCTTGTAACTCAAAACTCGCGGCGCCTATCCACTGCTATAGAGTTAAGAGTTGAATTGTGAAATTAATTAGTTTTTGCGAGGGTTGGCAGAGGAAGGGGAAACGGCAAAATGCACTTCGTCATTCTCAACTCCGACCAGGATCGTAATCACGTTTTTATCTAAACCGCTGCTAAGCGAGTTGTAAAATGCAGCTATTTCGTCCGCGTAATTTCCCGAATAGTCGAAATCATTTGGCTCTTCCTCGCCCCACTTGTCGTAAGCAAGCTTTAAAGAGGCCACGTCGCCGAAGGCCATGGCAATAGCGTCATATAAGGCGTTTCCTTCTCCTGCCACTGAAACGCCGCTCAACGAAGGGGTTTCCGACGGTGTGTCAAAAGTGGTTTCAGTGGTTGTGTTGGAAAGTGTTGCGCCATCGGTGTGGTCATCTACAAAAGTGTAAATGCCGGTCATGTCTTCTGTGAAATATGCGGTTTGCTCGTCACCTATACATTCGTAGTAAGTTACCTGCTGAACAGATGAAATATCAAATTGTGTATCTTCCTTGTACTCGGTATAGTATGTCCTTGTCTCCGGTAAAGTGGTGTGAGTTGCGCAATAATACATATCTGCATCACTTGCAAAAGTTAAGTTGCCGTAAACATAAAATATTTTCGGTGGGGAGAGACCGAGTTTGTCTAATACATTCTCCGCTGCAGTGTTATCACAATGTTTAACGAGGCTGTAGTTCGTTACCAAAGGTTTGTCCAGCTTTTTGATGACGCACCGAGGTGTAGGTGTTCCACCGGTGGCACTGCCGGGAGCGCTGCCGGGTGTACCGGCTGAACCAATGTCCAAGACCGAGGCATATACCCTGCAGTCCTCGGTGTTGGAAAGCACAATTGCTCCCACGGGGTACACCGTAGCTGCAAGTGCGCCTGCGTCATCATCTACAAGCGTTGAAGCATTTGTGCAGATTTCGATGGCTCTCATAATATTGCCGACCAAGAACATGTCCGACTTCTTATTTGCGCTTTTAACGTAACCGCCGTAACCTACTGCACATAAACATGCCAGTATGGCAATAATGGCGATAACTACTATGAGCTCTATGAGGGTGAATCCTGCGGCGGATTTTGCCCAAGGATGTCGCAGCTTGGGCCGCTTGAACCGGCGCATAAAATTTATCTCCTTTCGTTTCATAGTAAATGAGGGGTATAAAGCGGAACATCAAGGGAACTGCATGCCGAAAGAGTGGGCTTACAAATAACTGTCATAAGCCTTGGTCATGTTCATCATGGGCAGGAATATGGAAAGAACGATAATAACTACGAATACTGCCAGGAAGAGCATGATAGCGGGCTCCATAAGGCTGAGAAGTTTCTGAGTTGCGACGGATACTTCCTCGTCGTAGTATTCGGCGGTTTTATCAAGCATGCCTTGAATATCGCCGGACTCCTCGCCGATGGCCACGAGGTTGCAGACCATGGGCGGGAAGATGCCCGTTTCCTGAATGGCAACGTGGAGCTGCCAACCCTGAGAAACTCTTGAAGCTATCTGCTGAGTGGCTTCTTTGTAATAAATGTTGCTCATATTGTTTGCCACGAGGTCAAGGCTTTCTGTAAGGCTAAGACCTGAAGCCAGCAGCAGGGAAAGGGTGCGGCAGAATGTGGCGCAGGAAGAACGAACGGCGAAGTCCTTTACCGCAGGGATATGCAGTGCGAGCCAGCCGAAAACATGCATGCCTTTATTCGTGCGGCGGAAGAAGATTATGCCTGCAACGAAAGCTATGCAGAGCAGCGCCAGCAGCCACCACCACTTAACGAAAAAGTTGCTGACCGCCATAACGGCCAAGGTAACCGCAGGGAGCTCTATATCTATTTCTGTGAAGGATTTGAGAAAGGTGGGGATGATCTTTGTCATCATAACGAAGATGACGATGATCATAACGCCAATAAGCACCATGGGATAGGCCATGGCCTTTTGAATGGCGGCCTTGGTGCGTTTGGCCTTGTCGAAGTAGATTTCCATCTGACGGAAAGACTCGTCAAGGCTACCGGATTCCTCGCCGGCAGCTACCATATTTACCAGCATAGTGGGGAATATTTTGCTGTGCTTTGCCATTGAGGAGGCAAGCGTGTCGCCCTTTTCGATGTCTATCTGCATCTGCTGGAGCGCGGCAGAAAGTTTCTTGTTTTGGGTCTGCTGGTGGAGCATAGTGAGAACCTGAGATATGGGCACGCCTGCGCGTAGTATTGAAAGAAACTGGCGGCAAAAGATCGCCATATCTTTGGCGGTGGGGTTGCCGAGGAAAGGCAGATCGATATCTCTTTCCATAACGCCGGGTTCGAAAATTTCAAGGATAGTGTAGCCCGTTTGGCGCAGAGAGTTCTTCGCGGTTTCAATAGAGGAGGCCTCAAGGCTGCTCTTTATCTTCTTGCCCGACCTATCCAAGGCTATGTATTTAAAGATGGGCACAGTTTACCCTCCTGTCAGCGGTGAGTTTTACGGTATAGAGATTTTTGCGTCCATATCAGTTGCCAACTCCTGGCTCATCTACCAGCAACGTAATGTCAGCCACGCTGACGCGGCGCATCTCGCTGATGGAAGTGGTTCCATCCAATACAAGGCGGCGCGCGCTTTCATGCAATGTTTCCATGCCTTCTGCAACAGCAACATTGCGAATCTCGTCGGTAGGGCGGTTGCGGGCTATCATGCCTCGGAGAGCGGGAGTGATCTCCATTATTTCAAAGATGCCGATTCTGTCATGGTAGCCGGTGCCGTTGCAGCGTTGGCATCCCACGGGTTCGTGAACGCTGACGGTTTCCGCCTCCTCTGGAGTAAGGGAGAGGTAGGCCATTTCGTAGTCCTCAAGGTGGTGCGGCTTTTTGCAGTGGGGACAAAGGCGGCGGACAAGGCGCTGGGCAATGATGCCTGCGGTGGAGTCGGCGATGAGGTAGCTTTCAATGCCCATGTCCATTAGACGGGTTATGCTTGATGCGGTGTCATTTGTGTGCAGAGTGCTGACAACGAGATGGCCTGTGATGGATGCCTGAACGGCGATGCCGGCTGTTTCGCCGTCTCGTATCTCACCGATCATAATAATGTCCGGGTCCTGACGGAGAATGGAACGCAGGGCATTGGCGAAAGTCATATCGGCCTTTACGTTTACCTGCACCTGATTTATGCCCTCTATGTTGGCTTCGACGGGATCTTCGACGGTAACGATGTTTACCATGTCGCTGTTAAGTTCGCTTAGCGCGGTATACAGCGTGGTGGATTTACCGGAACCGGTGGGGCCGGTTACGAGGACAATGCCGTTGGGTTTGGAAAGTATCTTATCGAATTTCACCATTTCGGCGGGGGTGAGACCGAGGGTGAGCTTGCTGCGGCTGAGAGCCTTTTTCTGCGCCAGTCGCATAACGCATTTTTCGCCGTAAACGGTGGGCAGGATAGATACACGGATGTCATATTCACGGCGGTCTACCGTGATGGAAAAACGGCCGTCCTGAGGTTTGCGCTTTTCGGAAATATCAAGGCCGCTGATTATCTTGATGCGGGCGGTGATGGCAGCCAGCAGGCGAATATCGTATACGGCAGTTGTATAAAGGACACCGTCCACTCGGCAGCGTACACGCACGCGGTCGGGGCCTGCTTCGATGTGTATATCCGAAGCTCGCTGACGTACGGCCTGCTCCACGAGGGAATTGACGAGCATTACAACGGGGGAGGAATTGATATCCTCTTGGATTATCTGCTCTTCTACGGTTTTGTCGACTTCGCTGGACTGAGTATAGAGCTCCGCGGCTTCCTGCATTTCCTCGGTTCCGTAATAGCGGTCAATGGAAACAAGAATGTCGGTGGTGGTTGCTAAAAAGGGCTTGATGCGGCACTTGCTGGCGATGGCAACAAGGTCGCGGCCGCGCATATTCATGGGATCATTCATGGCTACCAATAAGGTGCCGTTGTCATCGGGGTCAAAGGCATAGGGCATCATAACGTACTGGCGGAGAATGTCGGGACGAACAAGCCGGCGCACCTCTACCGGCACGGGATGCTCATAAAGGCGTACTGTTGGTATGCGGGAAATCGCGGAAAGAGCATCAATGAGCTGTTCTTCACTTATAGCGCCTGATTCAGACAGAATTTCACGGACTGAACGGTGATTTTCGAAGTGCTCTTGCCACAGAGCCTCGGCCTGTGCCTTGGAAATCAACCCTTTTTCCGTTAAATATCTGAGAAGCCTTTCGTTCACGCCGATTCTCCTTTCTCAATGCTGAAAATTCGGGAGTGTCCAATATGAAACTGCTTATTTAAATGCATCGTGTTTTAAATGAATTGTGCGGACGAATGAATTATATACTAACAAAGTAAGTGTCTGCAATAAGACAAAATGTGCAAAAACATTTGATATAAATGGTGCAGATTGTTGCGGAGAGGACAATAGATAGACGTACATGATTGTGTTACACGGTCAAACGGAGGGATGTAACGGTCAAAGCATAACTATTTCGCATAAATAGCGATCAAGAAACCCACCCGCTATGCGGGTGGGTTTCTGCATATAAAAAGCGCGGGCCTGCAATACAGACCCGCGCAGAAAAGATTTACTTTTTGTATTCGAACTCCAACTCGTAAAGAGCGACGATATCGCCCTCGTTGATGCCCATTGCCTCCAAACGGTCGAAAAGGCCGCTGTTTCGCAGGGTACGGTCGAAATACATCATAGACTCGTTGTCGCCGAAGTTTACGCTGTCCAGCAGGCGATCCAGCCACTGGCCTTCAACGCGGTATACGCCTTCATCGATCTCGATGGTAAGGTCTTCGGCATTGCCGCCAAGTACAGGTTCGGGCTCAACGTAATCGGGCTCGAAGAACTGCATGGGAGGCAGCTGGCTGAGCTTCTCTGCTGCTGCCATTACCAGCTCGCGCACACCCTGATGTGTAGCGGCGGAGATTTCAAAGAGCTCGTAGCCCTTTCCGGTAACGTAAGCGCGGAAACGCTCCATCATCTCGGGATCCTCAACGATGTCGCACTTATTGGCTGCAACGATCTGAGGACGGGAAGCCAAGGTTTCGTTATAGCGCACAAGCTCCTCATTGATGGCGTCAAAATCCGCAATGGGATCGCGGCCTTCGCTGCCGGACACGTCTACAACGTGGATGATAAGGCGGCAGCGCTCGATATGGCGCAGGAAATCGTGGCCGAGACCCGCACCCTCGGATGCACCCTCGATAATACCGGGGATATCTGCCATTACGAAGGAAACACCCTCCATGGCGTAAACTACACCCAGGTTGGGGTACAGGGTGGTGAAGTGGTAGTTGGCAATCTTGGGATGAGCCTTGGAAACCACAGAAAGCAAAGTGGACTTACCTACGTTGGGGAAGCCTGCCAGACCTACGTCTGCCAGCAGCTTCAGCTCAAGGATGACCTCGCGCTTCTGTCCGGGCATACCGGGCTTTGCAAAGCGGGGCACCTGACGGGTGGGGGTGGCAAAATGCTTGTTGCCCCAGCCGCCCTTACCGCCCTTTGCGATAACATAAGGCTCGTTGCCGGAAATATCCTGAATTATTGCGCCGGTCTCCTTGTCGCGGACAATGGTACCGCGGGGAACTCTTATGATAAGATCCTCGCCGTCCTTGCCAGTCTTGAGATGGCCCTGACCGTCAACGCCGTTGGCCGCCACATATTTACGCTTATAGCGGAAGTCCATAAGGGTGGACATATTATCGTCGGCAACGAAGATAACGTCGCCGCCTCTGCCGCCGTCACCGCCGTCGGGACCGCCCGCAGCGATATACTTCTCGCGATGGAAAGCGATGGCGCCGTTGCCGCCCTTACCGGCAACGAGGGTAATTGTTGCTTTATCTACAAACATTTGCACGACCTCCTTAAAAGGCTGCGATAAAAAAGCAAGACGGGATGATCCCGTCTTGCTTATAAGGCTTGATTACTCAGCGATCTCGTAAACGGAAACCTTCTTGCGGTCCTTGCCGAGACGCTCGAAACGAACGGTGCCGCTCTTAAGTGCAAAGAGGGAATCGTTGCTGGCTCTGCCGACGTTGGTGCCGGGATGGATCTTGGTACCACGCTGGGTTACGAGGATGTTGCCGGCGAGAACGAACTGACCGTCAGCTCTCTTGGGGCCAAGGCGCTTGGACTTACTATCACGACCGTTACGGGTGGAGCCCATACCTTTTTTATGTGCCATTAGGAATACACCTCCAAATATCAGATAGAATAATTAAGTTTGTTACTCAGATTAGAGAGCGATGGACTCGATCTGTACCTGAGTGTAGGGCTGTCTGTGGCCCTGACGTCTTCTGTAGCCCTTCTTGGGCTTATACTTGAAGATGTGAATCTTCTTGCCCTTGCCGTTCTTAACGACCTTGGCGGTAACCTTAGCACCCTCAACAACGGGGGTACCGAAAGTGGTGGTTTCGTCACCTACAACTGCGAGAACCTTGTCAAAGGTAACCTCGTCGCCAGCTTCAACATTCAGCTTTTCGATGAAAACGATATCGCCTTCGCCGACTCTGTACTGCTTGCCGCCGGTTTCAATAATTGCGTGCAGCATATTGCACCTTCCTAACTTATAGTCTCGCTATCCCGGGCGGAAGCATCGGCTTCGCTTGACAAACCCTTTCAAAGCGGCTTTGAAAGTATATCACCCAATGTCCGCAAAGTCAAGGCGTTTTCCTAATTATTTTTGCGAATTTGGCAATATTTTTCATAAAAACACCGGGGTGCAGAGCACCCCGGCAATTTTACACTCGGATATTACTCTTCGACCAGCTCGAGAACTTCCATGGGGCACTCACGTACGCACTTGCCGCAAGCGATGCACTTGGAAACCTTGTCGCCAACCTGAACCATGACCTCGAAGGGGCAGGCAGCTACGCACTTGCCGCAGCCGATGCAGAGCTTCTTGTCGATCATGTAAACGCCCTTGGCGTTCTGGGTGATAGCGTTCTGCTCACAAGCCTGAGCGCACTTGCCGCACTGAGAGCAAGCCTTGACCATGATGCGGCCATCCTTCTTGTTGCCGATGCGGATGCAGGACTTATCCTGGTCAAACTCCTTGTAGAATGCGGTGGAGCAGGCGACCATGCACTGGAAACAGGCATAGCACTTGGAATGATCAGTTACCTTTACCTTCTTCATTATGGTAAAACCTCCGTTATAATCAATATTATGTCCGCACCGCGGACTTATCTTATTTTGGAGTATAACACAAAATTCGAGCTTTGTAAACAAAGTAATCCATCATCGAGCACTTTTGTGCATACTGCTGTTATTTAGTGTAAAATTACGCGTATCTGTCCATATTTTTCCGTATCAACACAGCTGTCTTGTCCGCATAAAACTGCCGCAGCAGCTCCACGAGCTGCTGCGGCAGTGCGTTTCATATTCAAAATGCTATCACGCCGAGATGCTCCAGCAGTATTTTCAGACCGATGAGCACCAGCACAAGACCGCCGGCAAACTCGGCCTTGCTTTTAAACTTTACGCCGAATCGGTGACCTATGGCAACGCCCGCAACGGAAAGGCCGAAGGTAACCACGCCGATAATGCTGATGGCGGGTACAATGGGTGTGCGAAGGAAGGCAAAGGTTATACCGACTGCCAGTGCGTCAATGCTTGTGGCAATAGCCAGCACGAAAAGTTCCTTTATGTTAAGGCGCTCGCAGGCGCAGGTTTCCTCTTCCTCACCCTTGACGGCCTCGTATATCATCTTGCCGCCGATAAAACCAAGGAGCACGAAAGCAACCCAGTGGTCAAAGCTTACTATGTACTGCTCAAACTGGATACCCAGCAACCAGCCGATAAAGGGCATAAGACCCTGAAATCCGCCGAAAAACAGGCCGATTATCAGCGCCTGCTTTTTATCCATGCGTGGCATGCTCAGACCCTTGCAGAGGGCGACCGCAAACGCATCCATGGCAAGGCCCACGCCTATCAAAAGCAACTCAAGAAAGGCTGCAAATTCCATTTTATTCTCTCCTTTTCGGATAGTGCAGGAAACATTATGCCACACCCCTACCCTAATGTCAATCTGCGATTGACAGAGTGCGGCAAAGAATGGTAACATATATAATTACTAATATGCTTTCGGAGTTGAAAATTATGTTTTTTCCCTTTGTACTCCTCAGTGTTATAACTACGGCAGCAATCTGCGGCTGTTCCGATATTATGTGGCCAAACTGGCTTTGGGCCGTGCCGCTGATGTTCGTCGGCTTTTTCGTAGCATGGTTTCTGTTGTACGTACTGTTTCTTTTCGTTGTCAGCCTTTTTACCGATCCAAACAAGGAATACGACACCCGCAGCAAATTCCATCACACCAGCATAATAACCATCGTTGGCATCATTCTCGCATTTTACCGCGTAAAGGTCGCAGTAAAGGGTGCCGAGCTTATCCCCACCGACTCCCGCTGGCTGCTGGTAGGCAATCACCGCTCCATGTTCGACCCCATCGCCACACTTTGGGCGCTGCGTAAGCATGATCTTTCTTTCGTGGCCAAGCCTTCCATTTTCAAGATCCCCATCGCAAAGCAGTTTCTTGCCCGCGACTTCTTTCTCGCCGTTGACCGTGAGAACAACCGCGAGGCTCTCAAGACCATACTCAAGAGCGCAGATTTCATAAAGCGCGACATAACCTCCATGGGCATATATCCCGAGGGCACCCGCAGCAAGGACGGCAATATGCTCCCCTTCCGCAGCGGCGCTTTCAAGATAGCTCAGCGCGCCAAGGTACCCGTTGTGGTTACCACCATAGACAACACCGATATCGTAATGAAGCGTTTCCCCTGGCGCAGCACCACAGTCACCCTTACCGTCCATACCGTATTTGATGCCGAGACCGTCGCTTCCCTTTCCACCAATGAGCTGAGCGACAATGCCCGAAACATCATGATGGCACATTTGGGACGCTGACCCACATCTTTTTAGTAGCTTTTTCAAACATTTTATGATATAATATCGAAATCAATCCTTTCGGCGGTGAAAAAATGGCAGAAAAAACAAACCTGAGAGATAAACTTCTTGAAGTGGGTATGGCAGAGCTGAATGAATTCGGCTACCACAACTTCTCCGTGCGTCGCATTGCGGCTAAATGCGGAGTATCCTGTGCCGCGCCCTACAAGCACTTCAAAGATAAACACAGCTATGTCGCCGCTATACTCGACCACATTAATCAGCGTTGGGAGGCACGGCAGGAAGCCATAATAGACAGCTATCGCGGCGTATGGCAGCGCCAGATCGTAGAAGTGTGTCTCGAATACATACGTTTCCTCGTTGAGGTGCCCTATTTCCGCTCGGCCATTATGCTCAAGGACGAGGGCTTCGACGAAGAATTCGATCGCCCCCGCGGCAGACTCAGCGACTCTGCCCGCGCCCTCATTGACCGCTGCTGTGAGGAGCAGGGAATCCCCGCCGACGTAAAGAAAGCCAAGGTCTACATCATCCGTTCTCTCATTTACGGAGCAGCGCTGATGTTCGACAATGGTGAATTCGAATACAATGAAGAAAACATGGCCATTGTCCGCGCCACTATAGAGCGCGAGATAGCCAGTGCCTCGGAAAACTGACAAATACGCAAAAACACCCCGCTTTACAGCGGGGTGTTTCATATTTACACGGTATCAGCCACCGAAGGTGGGGATGATCTCCAGCCAGTAACCGTCGGGATCTTCGATGAAGTATACACCCAAAGCGGTATTCTCAAAACAGATGCAGCCCATCTTCTCATGGAGTTCGTGAGCAGCCTTGAAGTCAGCTGCCTGGAAAGCCAGATGGAACTCGCCCTCACCGATATCGTAGGGCTCCTTATGGTCGCGCAGCCAAGTCAGCTCCAGCTCAAAATCGCCCTCATCGCTGCCGATGAAGCAGAGAATTGCGGAACCGTCGGGGAACTCCATACGGCGGCGTTCCTTCAGGCCAAGAGCCTCTTCGTAGAACTTCAGAGAGCGGTCAAGGTCAAGTACGTTGTAGCATTCGTGGATCATTTTGAATTTCATGCAAATCCTTCTTTCTTTATGGCAATAATTTAATAACTAACACATTAAATATAGGACTGCTCCGTCTTTATGACGCATTTATGGTCGGGCCAGCAGGCCGAGACCGCTTCGCATATCCTTCTTGAGGTTTCCTCTCCGCTAAGCTCAAAGCGGTGCGGGAGCACAAGGTCAAAAATCAAATTGGTATGACTGTCTCCGGGCACCATGCGGAAATCGTGGATAGTAAGCTCCGGACTTACGGCTCTCGCGATTGCCGAGACCGCTTCTCTCATTTCCGCTATGCGCTTATCGTCGGTATCTATAGGATCCATGTGGATTATGGACTCGCAGCCCAGCTTTTCGTTCAATTCCTCTTCGATGCAGTCGATGGCGTCATGGAGTTTGAAAATATCACCAGCTCCGGACACTTCTCCATGCACGGATATTATCAGACGTCCGGGGCCGTAATCGTGCACCATAAGGTCATGTATACCCACAACCTCTTCGTGAGCGAGTATTATCCGCTCTATTTCCTGCACCAGTTCCTTATCCGGCGCCTTGCCCAGCAAGGGACTAAGGGTATCTCGCGCAGAATTGATGCCGGAATACAAAATGAACAGTGCCACCGCAAGACCGCCCCAACCGTCGAGTGCAAGACCCGTAACATCGGAAACCACTGTGGTTATCAGGACCACCAGCGTTGCGGCGCAGTCGCTGATGCTGTCCGCAGCCACCGCCTTGAGTGCGGGCGAGTCCAGCTTTATGCCCAGACGGCGGTTATACGCAAATATATACAGCTTCACCAATATGGAGGCTGCCATAATCACTATAGCGACGGCACTTACCTCTACAGGAGAAGGATCAATTATTTTCTGCACGGAGCTTTTAGCCGTTTCCACCGCCATTAGTAAAATTACCATCGACACTACGAAACCTGCGATATATTCATAACGTCCGTGGCCGAAGGGATGATCTGCATCGGGTCGGCTGCCTGCAAACTTGAAGCCCAGCAGGGTCATGATGGATGAGCCCGCGTCGGTAATATTATTTATGGCATCCGCTTTCACCGCCACGGAGCCGATAAGCACACCGACGGCATATTTTCCGCAGAAAAGAAGAATATTAAGGATTATGCCCAGCACGCTGCTCAGCACCCCGTAGGCCCGCCGCACAGACGGATCGCCGACATTGTCCTTGTTTTTAATAAAAATGCCTGCAAGCAGACGTATCATTCTATCACTCCTGATATTCTATCAATCGCGAGCAGTATATCATATACATTGGGCACTGTCCATACGCTGCGCCCACAAAGCCCATTATCTCCCCAAAATCATATAAAATAGGGAAGTTTAAGCAAAATAGTATTGCATTTGCAAAAAAAGTAATGTAGAATTATTGGAGCGTATCAGCATTATTTATGGGTCGTGCATATTTCCGCGCGGCTAATCAAAATATATGGAGGAGAATTATTATGCCGACTATTACCGCCAGCGATTTCAGAAACGGTGTTACTTTCGAGATGGATGGCAAGGTCATGACCGTTGTCGAATTCCAGCACGTTAAGCCCGGCAAGGGTGCCGCTTTCGTTCGTACCAAGATGAAGAACGTTATCACCGGCGCTGTCACCGAAACTTCTTTCAACCCCACCGATAAGTTCGAGAGCGCATTCATTGAGCGTAAGGACATGGAATACAGCTACAATGACGGCGATCTGTATTACTTCATGGACCTTGAGACCTATGACACTGTTCCCCTGGACCAGAGCGTTCTTCCCGAAGGCTTCAAGTTCGTCAAGGAGAACATGGCATGCAAGGTCATGTCCTACAAGGGCAACGTTTTCGGCGTTGAGCCCCCCACCTTCGTTGACCTGGAAGTTACCCAGACCGATCCCGGCTTCAAGGGTGACACCGCTACCAACGTAACCAAGCCCGCTACCGTTGAGACCGGCGCAGAGGTTAAGGTACCCCTGTTCATCAACACCGGCGACAAGATCAAGATCGACACCCGTACCGGTGAGTATCTTGAGCGTTCCAAGGGCTAATTATCCCTAATCCCCGAAAGGAGTTTTTAAAATGGAACTTACCGAAAGAGTAGCATATCTTCGCGGTCTTGCTGAAGGCATGAAGCTGGACACCGAGACCAATGAAGGCAAGCTCATTTCCGTTATTATTGACATTCTCGAGGACATTGCTCTCGAGATCTCTGACATCAACGAGAACGCTCTCGACATCGGCGAAGAGCTCGATGCTCTGAGCAGCGATCTGGCTGACGTTGAGGAGTACCTCTGCGATCTGGAAGAGGACTGCGACTGTGATTGTGATTGCGACTGCTGCTGCGACGACGATGACTGCGATTGCGACTGCTGCTGCGATGACGATGACGATTGCGATTGCTGCTGCGGCGACGATGACGATTGCTGCTTCTACGAAGTAAAGTGCCCCCAGTGCGGCGACGAACTGGCTCTGGACGAAGAAGTTCTTGAGCTCGGTGCTATCGACTGCCCCAACTGCGGCGCCACCCTCGAGTTCGAGTTCGACGAGGACGACGAGGAAGAGGACGAGGAGTAATCCTTACCCACAAACAAAAATCACCGACCGATGAAATCATCGGTCGGTTTTTTTGTTTCGACGCAAACTTACGCTTTACGCTCCTCCCCTTTGGTTGACAAACTCCCCCTGCCGTGTTATCATATTTCACGCAAATACGGAGGCATATCGAAGTGGTCATAACGAGGCGGTCTTGAAAACCGTTTGGGTGCAAGCCCACGGGGGTTCGAATCCCTCTGCCTCCGCCATAAATCGGCATCTCTCGCCAAGAGGGATGCCGATTTTTGCTTATTATCATGCCATTTTCTCTATTCACGAAGCTTCCGAAACACTTTTTCATCGTAAAAATGAACAAAATTCACTTTTCCCTCTTGACAATTCGACGTTTTACGTTAAATTGGAGATGTGCAGTATGCACGTGTATACCATGATAGAGGCGCGGTCGCCATCAGTATGCTCCGTTCAACCACCGGACAGCGGGGAGCAGAAAGGGGTTACCGCCGAAGTACCGTCTGTTTTGTCCGAAACGGCGGCGCTGGTCCGACGGATAATATCCGCTCGGACTGTCGCAAACGCGGAGAGCTATCATGCTGTTAAACGTATGTTTATGCAGTCATGATTGCGTCATGGCTGCATTTTTATCGAAAAATTGAGGAGGAAAAAAATGAAAATCAAAGCGAAAAATCTAATCGCCATCGTGGTAGTTATCGCAGTTCTCATTATGTCCATCGCCGTTACCGCAAGCGGCGTTGAGACCGCTGCCACATTCTGGGCCCTGGTTCCGCCCATCGTCGCAATCGCTCTGGCTCTCATCACCAAGGAAGTTTATTCTTCTCTGTTCCTTGGTATAGTCGTCGGTGCCATATTTGCCAGCGGCGGCTCCGTAGCCACCACTATTGACCACGTTGTAAATGACGGTATCATCGCCGCTATTTCCGGCACCGCAGGTATCTTCCTGTTCCTGGTCATCCTTGGCATTATTGTTGCTCTCATCAACAAGTCCGGCGGTTCCGCTGCATTCGGCCGCTGGGCAGAGACCCACATCAAGAGCCGTATCGGTGCTCAGCTGGCAACCTTCGTTCTTGGCGTACTCATCTTTATTGACGACTACTTCAACTGCCTTACCGTTGGTTCCGTTATGCTGCCCGTTACCGACAGCCACAGAATCTCCCGCGCAAAGCTCAGCTACCTCATCGATGCTACCGCAGCTCCCATCTGCATGATCGCACCCATCAGCTCCTGGGCAGCCGCTGTTTCCAGCTACGCTGAGGGCACCGGCCTTTCCGGTATTGAGCTTTTCATCAAGGCTATTCCCTATAACTTCTATTCCCTGCTGACCCTCGTATTCATCGTCGCACTCGTTCTGCTCAAGGCAGATTACGGTCCCATGCGCAAGCATGAGCTCAACGCACTCAACAATGGTGACCTCTTCTCCACCCCCGAGCGCGTCGGCGGCGACGATGTTGAGTCCAACCCCAGAGGCCGCGTTATCGACCTCATTCTCCCCATCGTTATCCTCGTAGTTATCTGCGTTATCGGTCTGCTTTACATCGGCGGCTTCTTCGGCGTTGACCTTTGGGGCGGCACCGATTGCGTCGGCGACTTCGTAGCAGCTTTCGGTAATACCGATGCCACCGTTGGTCTTCCCTGGGGCTCCATCATCGCGCTTATCGTTCTCATCGTTTATCTGATGGCTCGCAAGCTCATCACCTTCAAGGACGCTATGGAATGCGTTCCCAAGGGCTTCATCGCCATGGTTCCCGCAATCACCATTCTCACTATGGCTACCGCTCTTAAGAACATGTCCAACGATCTGCTGGGCGCTGCCGGTTATGTTGAAATGCTCATGACCAGCGAGGCTGCTCAGGGTCTGTCCGCATTCCTGCCTGCAGTTATCTTCATCGTTGCATGCATTCTGGCTTTCGCTACCGGCACCAGCTGGGGTACCTTCGGTATTCTTATCCCCATCGTTTCCAGCATGTTCGGACCCGAGAACCCCCTGCTCTACATCGGCATGTCCGCTTGTCTGGCTGGCGCAGTTTGCGGCGACCACTGCTCCCCCATTTCCGACACCACCATCATGTCTTCCGCAGGCGCACGCTGCGTACACGTTCTCCACGTATCCACCCAGCTTCCTTACGCTCTCACGGTGGCTATCATCAGCTTCGTCTGCTACATAATCGCAGGTTTCGTAAACAGCGCTGTTGTCTGTCTGCTCATCGGTATCGTTCTCACCGTAGGCTTCCTGCTTGTCATGCGCAACCTCAACAAGAAAAAGGCTTGATCGAAGCCGTAATAACTCCATCCTTAAGCTCCGACGTTTCTACGTCGGAGCTTTTTTGTCATTTTTCACCAAGAGAAAACCGAACGCATATTTCCGATACTATGAACTGACGAAAACATGTTCGTATTTCGAAAAAATGGTAATTCCAATTGACTGCAATCTAAAAATATGCTACAATACAAGTGAAAAGGATGATCATCCTAAGGTTAATTTGAAAGGAGTGCAGAGCGATGAACAGTTTTAAGACTCCCGGGCGTATTGACCTTGCAGAGGATGTGTTGGCTCTGCCGACTGCCTGAATTATGTGTTGAACGCCCGGGAGGATATTCCCGGGCTTTTTTACTTATTGTTGAAAGAAAGTCGGAAATTTTCCGTCCTACATAGTGAAAGGAAGTGATACTATGGCAGGTGGATTGGATTATAATTGGCTGATGTCCAGCCAGCAGGCTGTCCGTAATATGGGCTTGGAGCGTTCGAGAAAAATGAAGCCTGACAAGAAGAATGATAAAAAGTTTTTGATAATAACTTTGTTGGCCATAGTTCTTATTTGCGGTGCTGTATGCACTATACCCTTCTGGGGAGATATACTGCTTTGGTTGCTTGACTAAGGGGTGGCGATATGATGAATTATCACCACTTGAAAACGCTGCGCGATGCGGCGAAGAAAGAACGGCAGGGGAAACCCGTTACGGCGGGAGAAATGAAGCCGCTGTGGCGCACCCTCCTTGCCGTAGCTGCGGCATTCGTTATAGTTTTCGGTGCGCTGGTGGTATTGGCTGTGGCTGTACCTAGATGAAAGGAATGATAATATGTCCAGAGGATTGGATCCTAATTTTATAAAAATGCAGCAGGAAGTTCTTAGGCACAAGAACCTTGAACGGGCGAAGAAAACAGCACCCGATTGGAAACGGGATAAGAAAATACTTATTACAGTTGCGGTGGTGATACTTGTGCTGCTGGTCGTTGGAACTGTATCTATGATTATGGATATTCGATAATTTATATAACAAAAAATCCCACGCACCGATCGGTGCGTGGGATTAAATTATTTAAGGAAAGGGATTAGATCTTGCCTACGATCTCAGCGGTATCCTGAGCGATCATGAGCTCCTCGTTGGTGGGGATAACCCAAACGGTAACCTTGGAATCGTCGGTGGAGATGATAGCTTCCTCGCCGCGCATATCGTTCTTTGCAGCGTCAACCTTTACGCCGAGGTACTCGAGGCCTTCGCAGATGGAAGCGCGCATGGTAGCGGAGTTCTCGCCAACACCGGCGGTGAAGACCAGGCAATCCAGACCGCCGAGAGCAGCGGAGTAAGCGCCGATGTACTTCTTAACTTCGTAAGCGAACTTGTCCAGAGCGAGAGCGCAATCTTCGTTGCCGTTGTTAGCTTCGGTCTCGATATCGCGGAAGTCGGAGGAAACGCCGGAGAGAGCGAGAACGCCGGACTTCTTGTTGAGCATGTTGAGGCACTCGTCAGCGGACATGCCTTCCTTGTTCATGATATACTGAGCTACGCAAGCGTCAACGTCGCCGGAGCGGGTGCCCATGGGAACGCCGGCCAGGGGGGACAGACCCATGGAGGTATCCTGGCACTCGCCGCCCTTAACAGCGGAGAGGGAGGAACCGTTGCCCAGGTGGCAAACAACGATCTTAAGATCCTTGTTGCCGTCCATCAGCTCGATGCAGCGCTTGGAAACGAAGCGGTGAGAGGTGCCGTGGAAGCCGTAGCGGCGCAGGTGATCCTCAGTGTAGTACTTGGTGGGGATAGCATAACGGTATGCCTTGGGGGGCATGGTCATGTGGAAAGCAGTGTCGAAAACTGCAACCTGGGGCTTGCCGGGCATTGCCTTTTCGCAAGCCTCGATACCCATCAGGTTAGCGGGGTTGTGGAGAGGTCCGAGGGGGATGTACTCGCGGATGGTCTCCTTGCAAGCCTCGTCAACCAGGCAGGACTCAACGAACTTTACGCCGCCGTGGAGAACGCGGTGACCGACTGCATCGATCTCGTCAACGGACTTGATAACGCCGTCTACGGGATCAACGAGGATAGCCATAACTGCCTCGATGGCTTCCTTGTGGGTGGGCATGGGAATGTCCTTCTCGACCTTCTTGCCGGTGGTGGGAACCTTGTGGCTGAGGCGGCCGTCAAGACCGATACGCTCGCAAAGACCCTTAGCGGTTACGTCACCGGTGTTGGGGTCCATCAGCTGATACTTAAGAGAAGAGCTACCTGCATTGATAACAAGAATGTTCATTTGCTGTGATTCCTTTCCGTATATATTGATATAATTTAGAAAACGGGTTAAAATATGTGTGAGGGGAACGCAGAGTTTCACCCTATCAACATAGCCTAACTATTTTAAACTCATTTTTTCCATAAAACAACTGTTTTTGCAAAATTTTTTCGAATTATGCACATTTTTGGGAGGGTTGACTATGAAAACGGTCGGAATAGTCGCCGAATATAATCCTTTTCATAAAGGACACGCGCTGCACATAGCAAAAACTCGGGAAATCGTGGGTGAAGATGCTGCCATAGTATGCGTAATGAGCGGCAACTTTATCCAAAGAGGTGAGCCTGCAATGTTTGCCAAGCATACCCGAGCGGAGGCTGCCCTCTACGGCGGAGCCGACCTTGTGCTGGAGCTGCCCCTGCCCTACGTCCTTTCCTCTGCGGAGAAATTTGCGCTGGGCGGCATGGCGATTCTAGAAATGCTGGGCGGCGTGGACTACGTTTCTTTCGGCAGTGAAAGCGGTAACACCGAGGAATTGAAAGAGGCGGCAGACATTCTGCTGCGCGAAGATTTCGGAGAGGTGCTGCGTGAGGAACTGCGGCGAGGCGTTTCCTTTGCCGAGGGCCGTCAGCGTGCCATGGAGCGCATTTCCGGAAAGAGCATGGATATGATGGCAAAGCCGAATAACATCCTTGCCGTTGAGTATATCAAGGCCCTGCGTATGCTGGGCTCCGATATAGAGCCGCTGGCCATTCGCCGCAAGGGAGCGGGACACGATGAAAGCGATGCCCGTGATGGTATCTGCTCGGCCTCTGCTATTCGCAGAATGATAAAAGACGGGGGAGACGCATCTGCGTATATGCCCCGTGAGGCAAACGCTCTGTTTGAAATAGAGCGCAGCTCGGGTTTTGGCCCTATTACCATGGATGCTCTTGAGCAGTCCGTGCTGACCCGTCTGCGCATGATGAGCGAGGAGGAATTTGCCGCACTGCCCGATATGAGCGAGGGACTTCATCTGCGCCTTATGCGTGCTGCCAAGACCTGCGGAAGTATTGAAGAACTTTACGAGGCGGTCAAGACCAAACGTTATGCCCTTTCCCGCATACGCAGAGCGGTTGCCTGCGCTTGGCTGGGGATTACGGCTGCCGATTCCGAGGGACTGCCGCCCTATGTGCGGGTGTTGGCTGCCAATGAAAAAGGTTGCCGCCTGCTGAAAACTGCCAAGAAAAACACCGAAATAATAACAAAGCCCGCCGCGGCCCGTAAGCTGGACGAGCGCGGCAGGCGATTTTTCGAATTGGAAGCTGCGGCCACCGATCTTTTTGTGCTGGGTGGAGCGGAGCCTGAAAACCGCAGAGGCGGTACCGAATGGGAAGTATCTCCCGTCATAAAAAGCTCAAAGGCAAACAGCTATAACGTAGCCGTCAGGCGCAGGAGGAAAGGCGAATGAGAAATCGTCGTAGTCGGTGATGGGCTTGCCGTTTTCGAAGCTGCAGGTGAAGCCTTCACGGCTGAGAATACTGCCGCCATGGCGCTTTGTCCATGCCTCTTTCATGCACCAAAGGCAGGTGAAACGCTGGGCCTGAGCTTCGGGAGAAGCAAGGATGTATTCCCGCTCTTCGGGGGAGAACGTTCTGCGCAGGGCGAGGGGGCGGACTTTGCCGACGGACTGTATGTCCACACCTATAGGTGAGGAGTGGGTAACGCAGACGGCGAAAGTGCCGCTGTGGCTTATATTGAAGTGAATGGGGAGGCTTTCGGCGTAAGGTTTGCCGAGAGCCTCTTTTTTTATCACGATGTCCTCGGGCGGAACCGAGCATTCGGCGGAAATCATTTTGCGGGCAAGGGCTTCGCCTGCTTCGTGCAGCAGACGTGCGCGCTCGGTGGCAGTTTTGGCTTTGCTGCCGATATCGGTAAATTCCAGCTTCATTGTGCGGCCCCTTTCCTTAGAGATGACGGATACATTATGCCATAAAAAAAGATGTTAGTCCATAGCCGGGCGGATATAAGAATATGATACCCTTTTATTGACTTAAATGATAAATGGAAGTATAATAATTCAGTTATTCTATCCTTTGAAAACAGAGGAGGAGAGAAAGTGTTTAACGGCTTTACCGACGCTACTACGGATTTCCTTTGGAATATCCGTTTCAATAACGAGCGGGAATGGTTTACCGAGCATAAGCAGGAGTATATCGAGCATCTTTGGGAGCCTTTCAAGGCGCTGGCAAACGAGGTGTACGAGAGATTTACCAAGGATAAGGATGACCTTATCGTGAACCTGCATGTTTCCCGCATATACCGCGATGCCCGCCGCCTTCATGGCCGCGGCCCGTATAAGGATCATCTGTGGTTTTCCATAAGGCCCGAAAACGATGCGTGGCATGAGCGCCCCGTATTTTGGTTTGAGATAGCTCCCGAGGGTTACAGCTACGGTTTGGGTGTGTATTCTCCAAATCCCGCTCAGATGACCCGCTTCCGTAAGGAAATAGACGAAAATCCTCGAGAGATACTGGCTCTGGCAGAGGAATTTGAAAAGCAGGACAGATTTTTCCTCGAGGGCGATGAATATGCCCGCAAAAAAGGCAATCCGCCCCCGCCGCTGGATAAGTGGTATAACCGAAAGAGCATTAATTTTCACTGTGATCGTGGTTTGGCCAAGCCTTTTTACTCAAAAAGACTTGTAGATGAGGTCGTTGAGGGGTATAATACCTTATTGCCCTATTACAAGTATTTTGCCAAGCTGGCAGACAGAATAGAATAAAATTATAATTCACATAGACAAATATATTGGAGGGTGTCAAATGGAGAGAACACTTGTCAAAGGAATATACGAAAACCCCG
>JAFYLI010000105.1 GCA_017537165.1 Oscillospiraceae bacterium
GATAGGGCAGCTCGGTAACGATAATGCGGGTTCTGTCCTTGCCGAACTCCTCAAACTCGGTGCGTGCGCGGACAACTACCTTGCCGCGGCCTGTAGCGTAGGCGGCGCGGATGCCGCTGCGGCCCATGATTATACCGCGGGTGGGGAAGTCGGGGCCCTGAATGTGCTCCATAAGGTCATGGAGAGTGCAGTCGGGGTTATCCAGTACGCATACGGTGGCGTCAATTACCTCGGTGAGGTTGTGAGGGGGGATATTGGTGGCCATACCTACGGCTATACCGCTGGAGCCGTTTACAAGCAGGTTAGGGAAACGGCTGGGCAGTACGCGAGGCTCCTTGCGGGTCTCGTCGAAGTTGGGATCCCAGTCCACGGTATCCTTGTCGATGTCGCGGAGCATTTCAAGGGATATTTTGGCCATGCGGGCCTCAGTGTAACGGTAAGCAGCGGCGGGGTCGCCGTCAACGGAACCGAAGTTACCCTGACCGTCTACCAGCATATAGCGGGTGGAGAAGTCCTGAGCAAGGCGAACCATAGCGTCGTAAACGGAGCTGTCACCGTGGGGATGATAGCGACCGAGAACGTCACCGACGCAGGTAACGGACTTCTTGTGCTTCTTATCGGGGGTAAGGCCGCTTTCGTGCATGGTGTAGAGTATACGGCGGTGGACGGGTTTAAGACCGTCGCGCACGTCAGGCAGGGCGCGGCCAACGATGACGGACATGGCGTATTCAATATAGGATTTTTCCATTTCGTCGATCAACGGGGATTCGTTGATCTTCTGCTCGGGGAAGAGAATATCTTCGGGTTTATAGCTTCTGTTATGTGCCATTGTTCGTCACCTCCTTAAATATCGATATTTACTGCGTATTTTGCGTTCTTTTCGATCCATTCCTTACGGGGTTCGACCTGCTCGCCCATAAGAATGGTGAATATTTCGTCTGCGCGGACGGCATCGTCAAGGGTGATGCGGCGCAGGGTACGTCTTTCGGGATCCATAGTGGTCTCCCACAGCTCTTCCTTGTTCATTTCACCGAGACCCTTATAGCGCTGGATCTCGACCTTTACGTTGGGGTTATCGCCGCGGAGCTCGGCGGAAACTCTGTCGCGCTCCTCGTCGGAGTAGGCTACGCGGACGGTCTTGCCGCGGGTGAGCTTATAAAGGGGAGGAACGGCGGAGTAAACGAAGCCGTTATCGATAAGGGGACGCATATAGCGGAAGAAGAAGGTGAGGAGCAGGGTACGAATGTGAGCGCCGTCGACGTCAGCATCGGACATGATGATGATCTTGTGATAGCGCAGCTTTTCGATGTTGAAGTCCTCGCCTATGCCTGCGCCGAGAGCCACGATAAGGGGATAGAGCTTATCGTTGCCGTAAATCTTTTCGGCGCGAGCCTTTTCTACGTTGAGCATCTTACCCCACATAGCAAGGATAGCCTGGAAACGGGAGTCTCTGCCCTGGATGGCAGAACCCGCAGCGGAGTCACCCTCAACGATGTAAATTTCGGTGAGAGCGGGGTCGCGCTCGTTGCAATCCTGCAGCTTGTCGGGCATCTGGCCGGATTCAAGACCGGTCTTGCGGCGGACGGATTCGCGGGCCTTTCTTGCGGCCTCGCGGGCGCGGGCAGCGGTCATGGCCTTCTCTATAATGGCCTTGCCGACGCCGGGATTTTCCTCAAGGAATATCTCCAGCTTTTCGGAAACTATGGCATTTACAAGGGTACGCATCTCGCTGTTACCCAGCTTTGCCTTGGTCTGACCTTCGAACTGAGCCTCGGTAAGCTTGACGGAGATAACGCAGGTAAGACCTTCGCGGCAATCGTCGCCGGAAACCTTATCGTCTTCCTTGAGATACTTCATCTTCTTGCCGTAGGAGTTGATGGCATTGGTAAGGGCGCGCTTGAAGCCCTCTTCATGCATACCGCCTTCGGGAGTATGGACGTTGTTGGCGAAGGATACGATTATCTCGTTATAACCGTCATGGTACTGCATGGCAACTTCGGCCATGGAGTCCTCTTTTTCGCCTGCCATGTATATGACTTCCTCGTGAACGGGGGTCTTGTTCTTATTGATGAAACGGACGAATTCGCGGATACCGCCCTCGTAGCACATGGCATCGTAGCGCTCGCTTACGTCCTTATCGGCAGACTCGGGGCGCTGATCGTCGATGGTGATGTGTACTCCCGCGTTGAGGAAGGCTTCCTCGCGCAGGCGGGTGTGAAGGATATCGAAATCGTACACGGTAGTGTCGGTGAACATCTCGGGGTCAGGCTTGAAGCGGACGGTGGTACCGGTGCGGTCTGTCTCACCAATTACGGTCATACCCTGAGTGATCTCGCCGCGGGCAAACTTCATCTGATGGATCTTGCCGTTCTTGTGTACCTCAACCTCAAGCCACTCGGAAAGAGCATTAACAACGGACGCACCTACGCCGTGGAGACCGCCGGATACCTTATAGCCTCCGCCGCCGAACTTACCGCCGGCATGGAGAACGGTGAAAACGACCTCAAGGGCGCTTTTTCCCGTCTGTTCCTGAATGTCAACGGGTATGCCGCGGCCATCATCGGAAACGGTGATAACGTCACCCTCGCTGATGGTTACGACTATGTTTTTGCAGTAGCCCGCCAGTGCCTCGTCTATGGAGTTATCCACAATTTCGTATACCAAGTGGTGCAAACCGGCAGAGCTGGTAGTACCGATATACATACCGGGACGCTTACGCACGGCCTCAAGGCCTTCAAGCACCTGAATTTGGGAAGCGTCGTACTGTGTTTCGTTCATTTTTACGTCCATGATTGACCTCCGGGGATATTTATAAGTGGAGAATTGTTGTTTTTATGTGTTGGAAAAGATACGCTGAAATGAAAAACAAAGGTTTAGGCTTCCCCCTTCGGGGGGAAGCTGGCGGCGGAGCCGACTGATGAGGGGGCCGCCGAAAGGCGGAAAGATTTTAGATTTTGCTAATATAACACCTCATCCACCGCAAGCGGTCCCCCTTCCCCTCAAGGGGAAGGTTAACCTATATCGTACATTTTAGCGCAAAACCTAAAAGTCTTGTCATTCTGAGGCTTTGCCGAAGAATCTCCGCAGATAAATTTTCATTGGCAGTTTATTGAGTGCGGAGATGCTTCGCTGCGCTCAGCATGACATGGTTTCTTACTCTATTTCGTTGTGCTCCCAGCGTTTTAGGAGAGTTTGGGAGGAAAGCTGGGAAAGGTAGACCGTCTCCGTGCCTTCACTGTCGGCACACAGAGTGAACACTCGCGGCAGGTCTGTACTAAGATCCACTACTTCGCCCGCGTCCTCGCAAAGGCTGAGAAATTTTCTCGTATGCCGCGAGCTGGTGCAGTTTTCCATGTCAAATATGCCGATGATGTCCCCTTTGGGCACCACCATACCCTGTCCAAGATGAAGATACATGATTATTCTTCCCTTATCTTTCCGTCGTCGACGAAAATCAGCTTGCCGCCTATGCGGTCGCTGACCTGTCTGCCGTCGCAGCAGGTGATGAACACCTGACCGCCTGCAATGCGGTTGAGCACAAAATCCTGCCGCACCTCGTCCAGCTCGCTGAGAACATCATCCAGCAGCAGCAGGGGATATTCGCCCGTAGTGGACCTTATTATTTCGCGCTCTGCCAGCTTAATGGCAAGGGCGGCTGTACGTGCCTGACCCTGCGAGGCGAAGTTTTTGGCATCTACGCCGTTTATTTGGGCTATAATATCGTCTTTCATAGCTCCCGAGAGTACCAAGCCGGACTCCAGCTCGGCCTGCTTATGGCTGCGCTGATGCTCCAAAAGGCAATCCAGTATCTCCTGGGGCTTCATGTTTTCGGGCTGAGTTACCGTCTTTACGGTCTTATAACTCAGCTCCAGCTTTTCGCCGCGGCCCGATACCTCGGTGTGCACCGCTCCGGCTCCTTCGGCCAAACGGCGGCACCATGCGGCGCGGTAATATATAAGCTGGGCGCCAAGGTGGGCCAGATTATAATTAAAATCGTCCAGCACCTCCAGCAGGTCGGGCTTTTCCCGCCAATCACGAAGAATGCGAACTTTATGATCGTAATATTTATTGAAGCGGGTGAGGGCAGCGGCATAATTTGGGCGCAGCTGACTTATTGCGCCGTCCATAAGGCGGCGGCGGGTGATCGCTCCGCCTCTTATCAGTTCCATGTCATCGGGGCTGAAAAGAACGCAGCACAGCTTGCCCGAAAGTTCGGCAGCAGAGCGTTTTTTTACTCCGTTTACCAAAATCTTCTTTCGGCCTGCCCGATTAATGCTTATTTCTATGGTCTGATCCCGACCCTCGCTGTCTATTTCGGCAAAAAGGCGGAATTCGCCCTCTCCGAAACGGATGAGTTCCTTGCTGCTGCGGGA
>JAFYLI010000106.1 GCA_017537165.1 Oscillospiraceae bacterium
GAAACGCTTGCGGAGCAGGGCGGGGATCTTTACTCGGCCGATGTCCTCCTCCAAAGGCGCATGGGTGCAGGCCTCGGCTATGAGGATGCGGCTGTTAACGGTAAGGTTTTCAATAGCTTTCGCGCCGGATGCAAAAGCATCCATGTCGCCCTTATATGCCGCCATGAGAACGGAGAAAGAGGTCAGCGCGCTTTCCTCAGGCTTCTTGGAATAAACCAGCGGGAACACCTGCGAGTCGGTGATTATCAGCGCGGGCGGATTTTTAAGAGTGGCAAGGGCATCGTCCATGCGGTCGGCGGTGGCCGAAACCACCACGCAACTGCCGTCCAGCAGGTCGCGGATGGTCTGCACCTGAGGCAGAATAAGGCGGCCCTTGGGTGCTTGAATATCCTGAGGCATGATGAGCAGAACGGTGTCGCCGGGTTTTACAAGATGGGATGCAATAGTGCGGGCGAAAAGGTTCTCGGGCAGTATGCGCAGAAGCAGCAGGCGCAGGCGCTCGGTAACGCCCTCGTCGGTAACGCTGATAGGCTCGGGATCAAGACCCAGCTTTTCCTTTACCGCCGCAGCCAGCTCACCGCTGTCCCGCTTCAGGTCGGCGCGGCTGAGGATGCACAGAACGGGAGTTCCGCTGTCCTGCAGCTGACGGGCCCACTCTCTTTCGAGAATGAGAGGATCGTCGGGGTCAGTATCGCTGGAAATGAGCAGGATGGCAGCGTCTGCCTCCTTGAGAACGCGGCGGGTCATCTCAACGCGCATCTCGCCCAGCATTCCCACGTCGTCATAGCCTGCGGTGTCGATAAGCACGCAGGGGCCGATGCCGTGTATCTCCATTGATTTATAAACGGGGTCGGTGGTGGTGCCCGCAACATCGGAAACCAGCGCCACCTTGTGGCCCGCGAAGGCATTGGTCAAAGAGGATTTGCCGCTGTTTCTGCGGCCGAAGAAAGCTATATGTACTCGCTCGGAGCGAGGAGTTTCGTTAAGAGTGGACATGAGTTTTCCTCCAATCTTAGTTAATGGAAATTTGAGAATTATGTTCGCAGGGAACAGTATAGACCGTTCCGTAAATGCATGAACTACGATATCGGGGTAGGGCGGAATGGGCAGGCCCATTCCCTACAAGTTTGCTTTAAACTTATTCCTTATTCGTAGGGCAGGGGCCTGCCCCTGCCGCAGATATGCAGAGAAATAAAATACGGAAAACTAAAACCTTGGGTTAACCCTCCCCTTGAGGGGAAGGTGTCAGCGTAGCTGACGGATGAGGTGTAGCCGCAAAGCGGCGTTACACGCACAGCACCAAAAGTTTTGTCATTCTGAGGCTTTGCCGATAACTTCCGAAATCGGCTTGTCCGTGGGCGGATAAAGTCTGCCCGACTGGGCGCGGTGGGGTCGCTCAATAAACCGCGCAGAGCTGTTCTTGGGCATTATCAGCTTATACAGCGGGTCGCCCACAATGATGTCATAGCCCTTGGCAAGCTCACGGCGTATCTTTTCTTCCGTATCAAGAATAACGCAGGGCACATCGGGGAGCACCTCGCGTTCATTGCTGCCCACGATGCCCGCAAGGGCAGGCAGGGAGCAGATCTCGCTAAAGCGGCGGGCAAGAGTCTTGGCAAGAACTGCCTCACCTATTACCAGCACGCCGCCCTCGCCTTTGGGCATGGGCTGCACTTCCTCGGCTGCCTCGGCAATTTCCCGGGCAATCGCCTGCGCGCTCACTCCGTCAACGGGAGCGCCCACAAAATAGGGAATGCCGTATCGGCTCTTCAGCAGGCGGGCAGCGGGCAGACCCGACACGCTCACAACAAGGCAGGCCTTGGCGCGGGCAGCATTTTGAAATACCTCAAAACCTGCGTCCATGGCAATGGGATTTATCTTTTCAAATCCCACGGCGGCAAGCTCTCTGCAGAGAGCCTTAAGCTCTGCCGAGCTGTAGTCCAAAGGACTTACACCCAGCAGGTTCAAGTCAAATTCCTTTTCCTCCTTGGGAGGCAGCGCCGCCTTTTCAATAAGCTTGCGGACAGCCTCGCCTGCGCCCTTGTCATAAGGCTCAAAAGCGCCGCAGTTTACACCGAAAGCAGGCACTCCTGTGGAAAACTCCACCTCGGCAGCAAGGCCGTCAAGGTCTGCGCCGATGGTAAAGGGTACGGGCGAGCCGATTATCTCCACAAACTTGGGCGGCTCATCGCCGCACTCGGCTTCTATTGCCGCGAGCAGGCGGCTGTCATCGCCGGTAACGGCCTCCAGCTGAGTAAGGCGTGAGGATACGGTGCGGCGATTTTCCAAATCGCGGGCCTCTTCAAAGGTTACGAAAACCTCGTGGCTGCCCGCCGCATCGTGGATTATGGTCAAACCCTCCGCTTCAAACAGCGCCGCCGCGGCGCCCGTGGTATCGGAGGCTATGTTGGGGAGAATGGAGCGTATATCTTTCATAAGTTCAGCAGCTCCTCCTCACTCAAAGACTCGGGGTCGGCAGGATCGGCAAGGTTAAAATAGGGCGTACCCAGCCGCGCCTTCAGCTCCCGCACAACGGGGAGCATTATTTTCGTTACCGCCACATTGGCGGCCGCGCCGCCCAGCGCCCGCAGCTCGTCAAGAGTCTCGCAGTCCAGCAGATGGCGGTTTTCAAAGCCCCGCTCCGCCAGCTTGGCGGCAAGGGCATCGTCGGCCTCGGGGGGTACCCATTTGCCCAGCCATACAACGCTTCTTGCAGGCTCGGACTTCTCGAAAAGGGCGGTTATGGTTCTGTGCACCCGCACCAGCGGGGCAAGAGTTTCGCGATTTATGGGATCCATGGCAAGATCCATGAAGATTATATCGGGAGCGTATGCCCGCAGCCGGCTCATAACGTAGCCGTGGTCTGTGCCGATAAATCCGTCCACGCAGCTGGTGAAGCTCAGCAGCACCTTGGGGCGGCGGCCCTCGTCGGTAAGGCGGTCGATGGTCTGCTGCACGCCCTCCACGAAAATATCCTCAACGCTGCCGGCGATAAGGTCTGCCTCTTCCAAATTGAAAATGGTAAACTTATCGCTTACGCCTTCCTCAATGGCGGAAAGGCGAATAATGCGGGAGCAGCCGGGAGGCGTAATGAAAATAACGTGGCTTTCGGGCACAAGGCGGGCATAATGAACCAGGTTATAACAGCTGCGCTCGGGTTTTTCAAAGCAAGCGGTCATATTTCCACCTCTTCCGCGGCATCATACATAGCCAGAGCAAGGCGGCGGTAAACCGCTGCCATCTCGCTGTCGGGGAAGGCGGAGACTACGGTGGTGTTCATCTCCTCGGCAAGCTGCACCAGGCCGTCGCGGGGGATGATGCCGCTTACGGGAACCTTCAGTTCCTCCGCCATTTCGCTGACCAGCTTTTCCTCGTCCTTTACGTTGCGGCTGTTCTGGATAAGTCCCGTCAGGCGGGCGTAGTTGCGGCCCTTGAAGTTATCAATAGCCAGCGCGATATTTGCCGCCGCATAAAGGGACATCTTCTCGCCGGAACTTACGATGAATACATCGCGGGCATAGCCGCTGCGCAGGGGCATGGCGAAGCCGCCGCAGACAACGTCGCCCAAAACGTCGTAAAGCAGAACGTCGGGCTTGTAAATTTCGTAGGCATTGTGATTTTTCAGCGTTTCAAAGGCGGTAACTATGCCGCGGCCTGCGCAGCCCGCTCCGGGTATGGGGCCGCCGCATTCGGCGCAGAGCACGCCGTCATCGCCGCGGGTAACTATCTCCTCAAGGGCGAAATCGTCTCCGCGGGCGCGAACTATATCAAGAATGGTGGTCTGGCGGGCGCCGCCCAGATGGGCGGAGGTGGAGTCGGCCTTGGGGTCGCAGCCAAGCTGCATGACCGTGTAACCCTCCTTGGCAAGAGCCGCCGCGATATTGCACACGGTGGTGGACTTGCCTATGCCGCCTTTACCGTAAATAGCTATTCTTTTCATCAAGCGAACCTCCTTAGCTTGAGCGATATAAGACAAAATCCTGCACCCAAAGGTACAGGACAGATAGCGGCACAACCCCTACGGATCCGCAAAGTTCGTGCTCGGCGCTGTCCTTTCTCTCCGGATAGTTTCCTCGAAGTCAGGCAAGCGGGATATAGTCTTATTCTATAGTAATTATACCATACTGCCGCCCCCTTTTTCAATCGTGATAAGTAACAGTATTCGGGAGAGAAACTCTTCCCCATAGTGCGTGATGCCAAAAATGTCCAATCCCTCAAAAAACAAGCAAAAACCGCTAAATCAACGGTGATTTTTCGTTGCCAAAAAGCGCTGTTTTTGATATAATAATTAGAATAGGAAAAGTATATCAAGAAATCGGCGCTGCCCATAAACCGCGCTCGGCAAGACTGCGGTTTAAGCGCCCGACACTCAAAAGGTGGTGAGGACGATCAGGGCTTTTGACGAATGGAAAATACAGGGGTTTATCCCCGAACACGTAACGCAGCTTGAGCGTGCCGGCTTTACGCCGCTGACCGCCAGACTGCTGGCTTCCCGCGGCCTTACGGAACCGAAGGATGCCATCGAGTTTTTGCATGATGGGTTGGATACCCTTTCCGACCCCTTTATAATGGCTGACATGGATAAGGCTGTTGAGCGCATCCGCCGCGCTATCGAAAGCGGCGAACGCACCGCCGTTTACGGCGACTATGATGTGGACGGCCTGACTTCCACCTGTCTTATCACAACTTATCTGCGCTCCAAGGGCCTTTTCTGTGAGCCCTACATCCCCGAGCGCCTTACCGAAGGCTACGGTGTTAACGAAGAGGCTCTGCGCCACTTCAAGGAGCTTGGCGTAAGCCTTATCATAACCGTTGACTGCGGAGTTACCGCCTCCGCGCAGGCCGAGCTTGCCCGCGAGCTGGGCATGGATATGGTCATCACCGACCATCACGAATGCTCGGGCGAGCTTCCCGTGGCCAACGCCGTTGTTGACCCTCATCGCCCCGACTGCCCCTATCCCTTCAAGGGTCTGGCAGGCGTAGGCGTTGCATTCAAACTGGTCTGCGCCCTTGAGGGCCCCGAGCGTCTGAGCGAGGTCATGGAAGAATACGGTGACCTTGCCGCTATGGGCACCATTGCCGACATAATGCCCATGACGGGCGAGAACCGCGCCATCGTTCGCCGCGGTATAGCCGCCCTTAAGAAAAAGGGCCGCATCGGTCTTGCCGCTCTCATGGCCGAAACAGGCGTAGAGCGCAGCAAGATAAACAGCATAAATATCAGCTTCGTCCTCGTGCCCAAGCTCAACGCGGCAGGCCGCATGGGCAAAGTCCGTCTGGCCTTTGACCTGCTCATGTCCCGCAGCGAAGCAGAGGCCGAAATGCTTGCAAAAGAGCTTTGCATGCTCAATCAGGAGCGCCGCAGCGTGGAAAACGCTGTCTACGAAGATGCGCTCACCATGCTCTCCGAGGGCGTGGACGGACCCATTATCCTCGCCTCCGAGGATTGGCATCAGGGCGTATCGGGCATAGTAGCCTCCCGCCTTGCCGAAAAATTCGGTGTGCCCGCCATCGTCATCTGCGATGTGGAGGGCAATGGACGCGGCTCCTGCCGCAGCGCCTACGGCTTCAACATTTTCGAAGCGCTGGATGACTCCGCCGAACTGCTGGAGTCTTACGGCGGACACGAGCTGGCCGCAGGTCTTACGCTGGATATTTCCAACCTGCCCGAATTCCGCAGACGCATGCAGGAATTCTATAAGAAAAAAGAGGGCGAGGAGCGCAAGCTCACTCTCTTCGTGGACTACGAGGTTGACAGCGCCTCCCTGCTGTCCATCGAAAATATCGACGCCCTGCTCTCCAATGAGCCTTGGGGCGGCGGCAACCCGCCTCCGCTGCTGTGCATGCGCGGAGTTTCCGTGGACAGTATCACGCCCATCGGCGGCGACCGCCACCTTAAAATGCGCGTTTCCCGCGATTTCCGCAGCATCGACTGCGTATTCTTCTCCAAGACCGTCCGCGAGCTGGGTCTGCGTCAGGGTATGCGTGCGGATATAGCCTTCGAAGTAAGCGTAAACGAATTCCGCGGCTCCCGCAGTGTGCAGCTGCTGCTGAAGGATGCCCGTGTTTCCAAGATTCCCGCCGACGCAAGCGTCGCGCTGGCAACAAGATTCTTCAACGGTGAGAAGCTTTCCGCCACTGAAAGAGAGATCCTGCTCCCCGACCGCCCCGTCTTTGCCGCCGTATGGCGCAATATGGTCTCCCATCAGGGTGCCATGGCAGGCAGCGTACGCGAGATCGTAACCGACCTTGCCTCCCGCGTGGGCACATCCTTCGGCAGGATAATCATCTGCATGAACGTTTTCGAGGAGCTTGGCCTTGCGGAAATAAGCCGCTGCAAGGACAACATGACCATCTACCCCGACTCCACGGGCAAAAAAGTCAACCTTGATGACTCCAAGATACTCCGGCGCCTGAAAACAGGCGAAGATTAATATAGCTTATGTCTTTTAATGCCCTAAGGGCAATTCATGCGAAGCAATTCATTATCACCCCTTGCTCCCCCTAAAACTCTGCATCAGCGAAAAAGAGGTACGCATATGGATAACTCTAACATTATCCGCGACGAGGTTCTTGAACAATACCTCGCCCTTGAGGAAAAAATCAAAAAATACAACCCCTCCGTCAACGTAGAGCGCCTGCGCTACGCTTATGAGTTTGCCCGCGAATCCCACGGCGACCAGAAGCGCAAGGACGGCTCCCTCTTCGTCACCCATCCCATCGCCACCGCCGACATTGTGGCCGATATGGAACTGGACGAGGACTCCGTCATCGCCTGCCTTCTTCACGACGTAGTCGAGGATACGCCCGTTACCGCCGAGGAGATAGCCAAGCGCTTCGGCAAGGACGTTGCCCTGCTTGTTGAAGGCGTTACCAAGCTGACGCGAGTGGTCTATACCAGCAAGGAAGAGGAACAGGTGGAGAACCTGCGCAAAATGCTCATGGCTATGGCCAAGGACATCCGCGTTATCATCATCAAGGTCTCCGACCGCCTCCATAATATGCGCACCATGAACTATCAGTCTGCCGAAAAGCAGCGTAAGAAGGCGCTGGAGACCATGGAGATCTACGCTCCCATCGCTCACCGCCTCGGTATGCAGCGCGTCAAGTGGGAGCTGGAAGACCTTTCCCTCATCTACCTTGACCCCATCGGCTATCAGGAGATAACCTGCCAGCTGGATAACCGCCGCAAAACTCTGGAAACCTTCATGAACGATATATCCAATACCATCACCGAGCGCATGAGCTCCGTTGGCGTAGAGTGTAAGGTATTCAGCCGCCTCAAGCACATTTACAGCATCTACCGCAAGATGTACAGCCAGAACAAGGAGTTCAACGAAGTCCTTGACCTCTGCGCTTTCCGCATAATCGTGGGCAACGTCAGCGACTGCTATAACGCTCTCGGCCAGATCCACGACCTCTATAACCCCATGCCCGGCCGCTTCAAGGACTATATTTCCACCCCCAAGCCCAATATGTACCAGAGCTTGCACACCACCGTTATCGGCGACGAAGGTATGCCCTTCGAAGTGCAGATCCGTACATGGGAAATGCACCGCACCGCCGAATACGGCGTTGCCGCCCATTGGAAGTATAAGCAGGGCATCGGCAGCAAGACAGGCAATGACGAGGAGAAGTTCGCGTGGATCCGCAGCCTTCTCGAAACTCAGCAGGCCTCCGACGCCGCCGACTTCGTCCACGGCCTCAAAACCGATATGTTCGCCGATGAGGTATTCGTCTTTACCCCTCAGGGCGAGGTAATAAACCTCCCCGCGGGCGCTACCCCCATCGACTTTGCCTATTCCATCCACACCGCCGTCGGCAACCTTATGACAGGTGCCCGCGTAAACGGCCGTATCGCCACCTTTGACCACATCCTCGAAAACGGCGATATAGTCGAAATAATGACTTCTCCCTCTGCCAACGGCCCCAGCCGTGACTGGATGCAGATAGCCAAGAGCTCTCAGGCCAAGGGCAAAATAAAGCAGTGGTTCAAGAAGGAGAAGCGAGAAGAGAATATCGTCCACGGTAAGGCAGCCTTCGAAGCCGAGATGAAGCGCAATAATCTCAGCCTTAATGACCTTTCCGGCCCCGATGCCATCCTTGCCTGCCTGAAGAAGCTTTCCTTCTCCAACTTTGACGATATGTACGCCGCCATCGGCTACGGCGGTCTTACCAGCGTGCGCGCAGTAAACCGTTTCCGTGAAGACATCGTTGTGGCCAAGCGCCAGAAGCGCCTTGAAGAAAAGGCTGCCGAGGCCACCAAGGAGTCCCAGCAGCAGCCCGTCCGCGCAGAAAAGCGCCAGCACAGCGTCCGCGGCGTAGTTGTCGGCGATTTGGATAACTGCCTTATCAAGTTCGCCCGCTGCTGCACCCCCGTTCCCGGCGACAAGATCGTCGGCTTCATCACCAAGGGCTACGGCGTCTCCGTCCATCGCGCAGAATGCCAGAACCGTCTCAATTCCGGCAGCCGCGATAATGAGGACGAGCGCTGGATCGACGTTTCCTGGGGCGACATCGGCTCCGAAACCTACAATACCGCCCTTACCATTTCCGCCCGCGACCGCCGCAACTTCGTTTTGGATATCGCCACCGTCCTTGCCACCGCAAAGGTCAAGATAACCTCCCTCTCCGCCCGCGAGGTCGAGGGCGGTCAGGCCGTTGCCTTCGTTTCCATGGACGTTCATACCCGCGCCGAACTGCAGGCCGCAATCCATCGCCTTTCCGTCATCAAGGGCGTTACCGAAGTCAAGCGCCCCGGCGTTTAAGCGACTTCGTCGCAATTATATACGCTTCGCGTGTGATGTGTTTATAAAATTCATCACCGTAGAGAACGGTCTTGACCGTTCCGCCATTAACGGCAATTCAGTTAATACCGTAGGGAGCGTCGCCCCCGACGCTCCGCAGATACCCACAGCAATAACGATAATCCGAAAAATATAAAACATTAGGTTTAACCTTCCCCTTGAGGGGTCGCCGCAAGGCGGACAAAATCCTCATTTCTAATTTCTCAATCACCCAATAACGGAGGAATAAATTATGCTTATCAAAGCCTTTGAAGTTGGTCAGCTTTCCACCAACTGCTATATCGTAATTGACGAAAAGACCCTCTGCTGCGCCATCATCGATCCCGGCGCAGAGTCCGGCCGCATCCTCAACTACCTTGCCGAAAACAACCTCAAGCCCGTCTGCATCTTCCTCACCCACGGCCACTATGACCACACCACCGCCGTGCCCACCATCCGCAGCGAGCTGAAGATCCCCACCTATATCAACAAGAAGGACGTCAACGCCGAGGGCAAGCACTCCTCCATGAAGTTCGACGTGGACAAGATAGACGAAGTGTGGTACTACGCTGACGGCGACAAGATCGAAGTCGGCGGCCTCACCTTCACCGTAATGGAAACTCCCGGCCACTCCGAAGGCTCCGTTACCCTCGTCTGCGAGGATGCCCTCTTCACCGGCGACACCCTCTTCCGCGATTCCTGCGGCCGCACCGACTTTGAAGGCGGCAGCATGGAAGTTCTGCTGGGCTCCCTCAAGCGCATCTGCTCTCTGGAGGGCGACTATGAGGTATATCCCGGCCATGCCGACTACACCAGCCTTGACCGCGAGCGCCGCTTCAACTTCTACGTTCGCCGCGCCCTTGAAAGCTGATGGAACTCATTCTCAAAGGCCACGACTACAAATACGCAGTTGAGCAGATAATGCTCCTGATGTTCCCCGAGGAGCGCCCCGTTTACGTCGAATCCGACGAGGGGGGCTCCGCCTTTGCCTGCAGTGAACTGAGCGGCGACGAAAAGCTCTCCCGCACCCGCCTGCGCTATATGGGCCGCGAGGTCGTGGGCGAAGCCGCCTTCGAGGGCGAACTGCCCGCAGACGAAATGCTGCGCAAGCGCGAAACTCAGAAGCTGGTCAAGCTCTCCTTCTTTAAGGCCGCCCGCGAGGCCACGGGCACAAATCCCCCCTGGGGCGCGCTGACGGGCATCCGCCCGGGCAAGCTGGCTGAGCGCTTCATGCGTCAGACGGGCCTTGGCATAGCCGAAGCCGCCGCCTATATCCGCGACGAATATTTCGCCACCGAGGATCGCGCCCTGCTCTGCGCCGAAACCGCCGAGGTGGCGGAAAATCTCCGCAAGAGCTTTGATCCCAACGATATTTCCCTCTATATCGGCATACCTTTCTGCCCCACCCGCTGCGCTTACTGCTCCTTCGTAAGCCACAGTGTGGAAAAGTCCTTCAAGCTTATCGCCCCCTACGTTGAGGCGCTGCTGAAGGAAGTTAAGGAGGCAGGCCGCCTGGTCCGCGAGCTGGGCGTAAGAGTAGTTTCCGTCTATATCGGCGGCGGAACGCCCACCACTCTCTCCGCAGAGCAGCTCACCGCGCTGATGAACGCCGTAAATGAGGCCTTTGACCTTTCCGCCTGCCGCGAATTTACCGTGGAGGCAGGCCGTCCCGATACCATCACCCGGGAAAAGCTGGAGGCTATCCGCGAGGGCGGAGCCGACCGCATCAGCATCAATCCCCAAACCATGTCCGACCGCGTGCTTGCCGCCATCGGCCGCCGCCACAGCGGTGCCGCCGTTACGGAAAGCTACCGCCTCGCCCGCGAGGTTTTCCCGGGCGCAGTCAATATGGACCTTATCGCAGGCCTGCCCGCCGACGATCCCGAGGGCTTCCGCCAAAGCCTTGACGAAGTTCTCGCCCTCGATCCCGAGAACATCACCGTCCACACCCTCTCTTTGAAGCGCGGCAGCCGCATAAATCTTGAAGGCACCACCATTCCCGACGGTGAAGCCGTTGGCGAAATGCTGGAGTACGCCCTTTCCGCCCTCCGCGGCGCAGGCTACGCCCCCTATTACCTCTACCGCCAGAAGTTCACCTCCGGCGGCTATGAAAACGTAGGCTGGACAAAGCCCGGCTTCGACGGTGTCTACAACGTCTGCATGATGGAGGAACTTCATTCCACCCTCTCTCTCGGCGCAGGCGGCGTAACCAAGCTGGTAAACCCCGAAACGGGTCTCATCGAGCGTATCTTCAATAAAAAATATCCCTATGAATACATAAGCTCCATCGACGAGCTCATCTCCGCCAAGGAGTATATGAAAGAATTCTACGCCAAAATGCGCGGCTGATCAGGAGGCAACTAACATGGCTATATTCCATCCCGGTGACAGAACCCTCACCGATCTCATGATAAAACTGGCAGGCTTCAAGGAAGGCGACCGCGTCCTCGATATGGGCTGCGGCGACGGCGAAACCATGAGCTACATGCGCGACGAATACGGCATCAAGCCCTACGGCTGCGACATGGATCAGAATATGCTCGACCGCGCCCTTGCCCGCGACCCCGAGCTGAAGCTGCGCCACACCGAGGGCGTAGAGCTGGATTACCCCTCCTACTACTTTGACGGCGTCATCATGGAATGCTCTTTCTCCCTTATGAGCCGCCACGATGAGCTGCTCCATGAGCTTTACTGCATCATGAAGCCGGGCGCACGCATGGCCATCAGCGACCTTTACATCATCAACCCCGACCCCACTCTCGCTGCCGAAGCCTACCTCAATGCCCGCGCCATTCTCGACCGTCCCCGTCAGGACAACGATTGCGACAACTCCCCCCTCTATCCCTCGCCCTACATTCTGGACGGAATGTTCATGCAGGACAAGTTCATCGAAGTCGTCCGCGAAACCGGCTTCGAGATAGTCGCATTCAAGGATAAGACCCCCGAACTGCGTGATTTCTACGCTCAGGCGCTCATGGATTACGGCTCCATCGACAAGTTCTTCGAGGCCACTCTCCCCGAGGGCAGCGAGCCCTGCAACTTCTGCCGCACCAAGCCCGGCAAGAACACCGGCTACTTCGTAATGGTAGTGGAGAAGCCTGCGAAATGAGCCGCCCCACCCTTGACAAATGGATGGGAGAAAAGCTGAGCGCTCCTTTTTCTCGCGCCGAGCTGGAAAAATTCCAGCTGGAAATGCTCAACGAAACCGTAGCATGGGCAAGGGAAAACTCCAAATACTACTCTCAAAGGCTCCCAAACGGGAGCCTTAGCAATATCCGCGGCCTTGAAACTCTGCCCTTCACCACGCCCGAGGAACTTTACGCCGACCCATACGCCTTTCTCTGCGTAAGCCCCCGCGAGGTGGAGCGGATAATCACCGTTGCCACCAGCGGCAACAGCGGCAGCAGCAAGCGGATATTCTTCACCGCCGAGGATGTGGAGCTTTGCGCCGACTTTTTCCACCACGGCATGCGCCTTATGGTGGACGAATCCGACCGCCTCGGCATCCTCTTTCCCGCCACCGCTCCCGGCTCCGTGGGCGAACTTCTTGCCCGCGGTCTTCACCGCGGCGGCACGCAAACTCGGCAGCTTTTCCACAAAATAGGCGACATTTCCGCACTTGCGGCGGAAATTGAGGCGGAAAACCTCACTTCTCTGGCAGGTTTCCCCTCTATAATCCAAGCGCTGGCGGAAAGTTATCCACATTTGCCCGTAAAAACCGTACTTCTCAGCGCCGACTTCGTTTCCCCCGCCTGCCGCGAGGCCATCAAAAGCGCGTGGGGCGCTGAGGTTTTCGAGCATTACGGCATGACGGAAATGGGTCTTGGCTGCGCCGTAAGCTGCGAGCATCAGCTCGGTTACCATATCCGTGAAGCGGATATTCTCATAGAAATAATCGACCCCGAAACAGGTCGCGTCCTCCCCGACGGAGAATACGGCGAAGTGGTTTTCACCACCCTCACCCGCTGCGCCATGCCCCTCATCCGCTACCGCACAGGGGATTTCAGCCGCTTCATCCCCGAGCCCTGCCCCTGCGGCACCCTCCTGCGCACCCTCGCCCATGTGGGCGATCGCGGCCTGCGCAAAAAGATCCCCACCGTAATCGAAAATTGATACCGCGCCGCAGTACGTCAGATTGACCGCAGCTGATGTTCTCCAATCAACAACGTAGGGAACGTCTTGACCGTTCCGTCTGCACCGCCCTGAATCCACAACTTCCCCGGAAAGGAGTGAACGCAACTGAAAATCATCGCCCTTATCCTCGCCGCAGGCTACTCATCCCGCATGGGCAGCTTCAAACCCCTGCTGGAACTGGACGGCACTCCCGCTCTGGCTCGCGCCTGCAGCGCCTTTTCCGCAAACGGCCTGCCCCTTTGCGTGGTAACGGGCCACAATGCCGCGGCGCTGCGCCCACTCATGGGCACTCTTGGCGCAGAGGAAGTTTTCAATCCCGATTTTGCCGACGGAATGTTCACCTCCATCCGCGAAGGTGTGCGCTATGCCAAAAACGCAGGCGCTGAGGGCGTACTTCTTTCCCCCGCCGACTGCCCACTGGTAACTTCCGAATCCGTGAAAAAGCTCCTTGACACCGCCGCAGCCGCGCCCGATCGCTTCTCCGTGGCAGTTTTCGGCGGTAAAAAAGGCCATCCTCTCTACATCCCCGCCAAAGTTTTCGACGAAATACTGAATCATGACGGAACCAACGGCCTCAAAGGCGTAACCCGCCGCTATGACGGCGAGTTCATCCGCGTGGAGACCCTGGACGAAGGCGTTCTGCTGGACATGGACACTCCCGAGGGTTACGAACATATAAAAAGCTACCTTGCGGGCAGCGTTCCCAAGTTGGCACAGCTGCTAAAAAATCGCCGATTCATCCTCGCCCGCCACGGCAGCACCGAGCCTCACAAGGAAAAAACTTTCATCGGCCGCTACGATGTGCCCCTTTCCCAAAAGGGCCGCGAGGAGGCTCGCGCCGCCGCCGAGGAAATAAAGGGCCTCGCCCCCTCGGCAAGCCGCGTTTACTGCTCCGACCTCTCCCGCTCGCGGGACAGCGCCGCCTTTATCGCCGATGCTTTGGGCATCCCCTGCTCGGAGCAGCCCCGCCTCTCCGAACTTTCCCTCGGCGAATGGGACGGCCTGCCCATAAGCGAGATAAAGAGCCGTTTTCCTCGGGAATATGAGGCCCGCGGACGGGATATTTTAGGCTATATCCCCCCCGACGGTGAAAATTTTTACGAACTGCAGTACCGCGTGGCTCTGTGCCTGAGCGATATTTTGGCCCATGACGAAAGCCCCGACGTGGTCATCTGCGCCCATAAGGGCGTCATCCAATCCATCCTCGGCCTGCTTGACTGCCGAAACCCCGATTTTTCCGCCCAATCCCCCGCCAAAGGCGAAATCGTGGTACGCGAAAGCTGATTGGCAGGGGCACGCCCCTGCCCTACGAAACAACGATAAAATTCACCTTCCGAACGTAGGGAACGGTCTTGACCGTTCCGCATACTTCGTCCCCGCAGGCAGTAAACCAAAAAATCGCCCCGTGTCGCTGACACGGGGCGATTTCACATATATCACATATTACTCGCCGAGATACTTTTTTGCATAATTGCGGTACATATCGGCGTATTCGCTGCTCTCGGAACGAACCATCTTGCTGTAATCATGAAGGTCAAGTCTGTTGCCGGAAAGCTCGATTACGCAGCCTGCGATGTTGGAGCAGTGGTCAGCCACGCGGCCAAGGTTTGTGAGCAGATCGGACCATACAAAGCCCGCCTCTATGGAGCATTCGCCGCGCTGCATTCTTTGAATGTGGAAGGCACGGAAGCGTCCTTTCAGCACGTCCACGATCTGCTTGAGAGGCTCTACCATAACTGCGGCGCTCATGTCGTTCTCCTTAAAGGCGGCAACAGCCAGATCCAGTATCTCGTCGGTGGCGGCAAGCAGGGTATTCAGCTCGCCCTTTGCTCCCGGCGTGAACTCAATGCCCTTTTCGCGCAGTTCCTCGGCGGAAGCCAGAATATTCACCGCGTGGTCGGAAAGGCGCTCAAGATCGCCTATCATATGCAGCAGCTTCGTGGACTCGGCGCTGTTTTCCTCGGAAAGGGAATGGGAATTGAGTCCGACGAGGTAGCTTCCCAATACGTCCTCGTACTTGTCGGCCAGTTCTTCCTTTTCTCTTATGGTTGCAGCCTGCTCGGCATCGTAATTTTCAAACATACCGTTAGCCATTTTCATGGCGGATGCTGCCACTGCTGCCATATCGCAGGTAAGCAGGCGGCACTGTTCCAGTGCTACGGCGGGAGTGGTCATAAGACGCTCGTCAAGTCGAATACTCTTATTTACGTCCTTAGTCTCTTCCACCTCGGGAACTATCTTATAGGACAGCTTCTCCAGCAGACCTGATGCAGGCAGGAGCATTGCGGTGCAGAGGATGTTGAAAGCCGTATGAGCTATGGCTATACCGGTTTCGCTGGCCACTCCGTTTACAAGGTCGGAAATATCGAAGATATGGCGCACTGCGGTAAAGAGAACAAGAATAACCGCTGTGCCGATAATATTAAAGGCGAGATGCACGATGGATGCGCGGCGGGCATTGCGGTTAGTACCCACAGAGGAGATAATTGCGGTTACGCAGGTACCTATGTTCTGACCCATGATTATGGGGATTGCCATTCCGAAGTTTATCTGGCCCGTGGAAGACAGTGCCTGCAGGATACCAACCGAGGCAGAGGAAGACTGGATAACAGCGGTTATGAGCGTGCCTGCAAGAACGCCCAGAATTGGATTGGTGAACATGGTGAGAATATTGCGGAACTCGGGCACATTTTTCAGTCCCGCTACTGCGGCAGACATGGTGTCCATGCCGAACATAAGGGTAGCAAAACCTAGAAGAATGGTAGCGGTGTCCTTCTTTTTGCTGTTGCCCGTCATGTAAAGGATTATTCCTATGAGCGCAAGGATAGGCGTAAAGGAAGTGGGCTTGAGCATCTTCACAAAAAAGCTGCCTCCGTCAATTCCCGTAAGAGAAAGCAGCCACGCCGTAACTGTGGTGCCCACATTTGCGCCCATGATAACATTGATGGCCTGCTTCAGGCTCATTATGCCGGAGTTTACAAAGCCGACTACCATGACCGTGGTGGCGGAAGATGACTGAATAATTGCCGTTACGCCAAGGCCGGTGAGAAATCCCGCCATCTTGCCGCTTGTCAGCTTACCCAGCAAGGCAGTAAGGCTGCTGCCCGCCCTCTTTTCAAGGGCAGAACCCATCAGGTTCATACCAAACAGGAAGAGGCAAAGGCCTCCTATAAGTTTAAGCACGTCAAATATTGTCATTTTCATCATTCCTTTTCTTCGTGGGCAAAATCTCCGCGCCGCCCACAGTATTATTTCAAAAATTCAAATTCCTCAGCATTTATAACGGATCAATGTTTGGGCAATATGCGAATCTTGTAAAATCTACGTTAAGACATTGATAATTTGATTTTCTTTGCTCCATCGGCAGCGCAAATAAATGTTGACTTTTCTCCGCTCTCGGGGGAAAATTATATAAATATACTCTCGGAAAGGAGGCGGCACAATGGCCATGGATTTCACCCCCATGCAGCAGGCCGCCATAAACCACCGCGGCAGCGCACTGCTCATATCCGCAGGCGCAGGCTCGGGCAAGACCCGCGTACTCATAGAGCGCCTTATGAGCCTCATCGAGCAAGGAACGGACGTTGACCGGTTCCTCGTTATCACCTATACCCGCGCGGCCTCAGCCGAGCTGCGTTCCCGCCTTTCCTCCGCCATATCTCAGCGCCTTACGGAAAACCCCGCCGACCGCCGCATGCGCCGTCAATCCGCCCTTATTTATCGCGCAAGGATAAATACCATCCACTCCTTCTGCTCCGATATTATCCGCGAAAGCGCCCACGCGGTCGGCGTGCGCCCCGACTTCCGCCAAATGGAGGAGTCGGAAGCCGCCGCGCTGCTGCGCGAAACTCTCGACGAGCTGCTGGAGAGCAAATATCCCGAGGGC
>JAFYLI010000012.1 GCA_017537165.1 Oscillospiraceae bacterium
GCCGCCGTCTGTCAAGAGGTTTTTTCAACTTTTTTTGAAACTCTCTCTCGTTTCCAGCCCGTCGCCCGAGCGCTTGATTAATATACCACGCACTTCCCCTTTTGTCAACACCTTTTTTCATCTTTTTTCACTTTTTTTATTATTGCTAAAATCGGCAGAAAAACTGCTGCAATGACAAGGTTCACGGTGGGTACAAACGTGAACGACACGAAGCCGAAAGAGAATGCATCTCTGCTCACCAAAAACGCTGTTGCCATCATGGCTGCTGCAGAAACTATCACAGCCGGACGACGCTTCTTTAGTCCCAACATCTTGCTTCCTACCTCCCCAGCCGACATCATAAGCAAAGCAATGAACACAAAGTCCGTCAGCACCCATATCATTACCGTAACCGGTTCTATACGCTCAAGTATGTTGAAAACCTTCAGGTTACTGATCAGCGCAAAAAATGGGTATCGCTGGCTACCCGCCACATTAGGCCCAAGCACACCAACCGTCGCCACCACCACTATGAGCATCAACATTATAATATATGCACACCATCGCGTGATTGCGCCCCGCCTATAGCTGCTCCGACGAATATAACCAGCCAAAAACAACGAAAACACCCAGCCCGTGGCCGCATTGAACACATAAGGCAGCGCAGCCGCGATACCACCCGCATCACTTACGCTCAGCGGCAGTAGGTAATGCCGCTCCATATCCGGCAGTGCCAAAGCCAGCAGTACTACTACCGTAACACCAACAACAGACGCCCCCAGCTGTCCCATGCGCGCCAGCGCACGAACGCTGCCCAACGCACCCGCCAGCGCTACGCTGCCTACGGTTAGTACGAAAACCCACAGTTCTTCATCTTTATATACCGTGGAAATATACCGCTCGGCACCGCTGCGGATAAGAAAGCCGCCGTAAAATATCACCCATCCGCCCAGCACAATAGCGACGACTCGCCCCGCTCGTTCACCCAGCACCGACTCAAGCGCTCCGCAAAGCCCCCGCTCCTCACCCGTCAGCAGAAACCTCAACGCATAACACAATCCGATCAACGGCAAGAAGCAGAGCAACGGCACTATCCAGCAAACTCTGCCTGCCGTTTCCAGAGCCGTCTTAGGCAGCATTCGCGAAATTGGTGAAAAAGCAGACACCGCCGCTGCCGCAGCGAATTGAGAAAACCCTATTTTATCATCTGTCATGCTCCCGTGTTCTCCTTTCCGCAGGCGACACGCCCAACTCGTAGCTGCCTTTTACTTCCACTTCAACATTTATCTCCATTTCGCAGTCTTCAACATCCGTTCCCGCAACCTGCCTCAGTTGCCGCGGGTACTTCAGTTCCAGTTCTCGCTTCAACTCCAAAAAATCCGCGTCCAGCCGTCGGCTGAGCTCAATGACGTTCACTATCCGCTCGACTTCATTTTCCGCCAACACCCGCTCTATCTCGGATATTACTCTCTCATCGTAAATATCCGCAGGGCTCTCCATTTCCGAAATATTTCCCTGCAGTTTTATGCGTATGATTATTTTTTCTATCCTATCGCCTGAAAATCGCGCAAAATACTCAGTTTCACCCTCGCTCATCTCTACTGCCATATAGCTCCCTCTGCCATCGGGCAGCTCGGCAGCATCACTGACAAAGCGATTGGTAAGCAGCGTTATGCCTCGCGCGGTGTCCACATCCGCCCAACCCACAAGGCGGCCATCCTTTATAATGGCGCTGCCCACCACCTGTACCCCCTTCTTACCCTCGCCCAGCGGCACGTTCTCGTTCTCCCACAGGCTCACCGCAGTAATCGCGGTACAGCCGTCTGCAGCAAGCTCTTCCGCAGCTTCGCCGCAGTCTACGATATGGTTCTCCGACAATATCTGCACATCCTTTTCCAATGCCAGCAGGTGTTCCGTTACACCCTCACCCTTTTCCGACGCCCCTGCTATGGCATCCTTGGCAGTACCACCCCGTACTATGAAAAGGTTGGTATCAAGCCGCATATCGAACCCGCGTTCCACATATTCAAGGCAGGCACTAAGGTCATGCTCCGCCGCAGCTTCGCCTACAAGGTAGTTGGCTGTATGCCCGAAAAAAATATATTTCTTGGTTGAATAGTTCTGCATTTTCTGCAGGGCACGGGCAATAGTGACCGAGCGCGAAGTGAGCACCGCTACCTCTCCGCCGCCAGCAGAACCCGATGCCGCGGTGAGCGTATACATCCCGTCCTCATAATCCACGCCCAAAGTGCGGATTATCTCAAAACTCTCAATTTCACGCATATCTTCATAACCCTTACCGCTGCATCCGCCAAGGGCAACGCAGAGCAGGATGGCAAAAAGGATTCTTTTCACTTTTGGTTCCTCACGTCCATTGGTTTCAAAAAGGTTTTGCGTTCCTTTCCATCCTTCACCGGGGGCTTTACCAGCGCCCGCCACGGACGCAAAGTTCCCTCACCCGCCAGCGGCTGCATATATGCCACGCCGAAACATTCAAGGCTGCACAAGCGCCACAACAACAGCACTGACCCGAACAACACTCCATAAAGTCCGCTCACCAGCGCCAGCAGCGCCGCCGCCAATCTGCACAGTCTCAAAGCAGAGGCCATGTCCTGATTGGGCACGGTGAATCCCGTTATCCCGGCCAGTGCCACGATTATTACCACCACGGGAGATATAACCTTGGCCTCCACTGCTGATTGCCCCACCACAAGACCGCCGATTATGCTCACCGTGTTTCCCACCGATTGGGGCAATCTAAGGCTGGCTTCCTGCAAAAGCTCAAATACCACAAGCATCCCCAACACCTCCGCTGCCGTGGAAAACGGCACCGTCTGTCTGCTTTCGATTATGGACAGCAGCAGCTTAACAGGCATCATCTGCGGCTGGTACATGGTAACCGCCACGTAAACCGCCGGCAGATACACGCTTATCAGCAGCGCCGCATAGCGCAGAAGGGTCAGCACCGAAGCCATCAGCCAGTGCATAGAGTTATCCTCGGGCACCCGCAGGAAATCGGGCAGGTTAGCGGGCATAAGAAATCCCATGGGCAGGCCATCGACCAGCAGTCCCACTCGCCCCTCGAGTATTCCAATGGCGAATTTGTCGGGTCGTTCGGTCATAATCGTCTGTGGAAAAATGCTACGGCAGGGTGCAACGTACTCCTCTATGTTCCCCGTGCTGAGCACCGCATCAATATCAATATCCTCTATCCTTTTCCGCAGTTGGGCAGTGAACTCGGGATTAGTCAAACCCTCTATATAAACCATACCCACTCTGCTTCGGGATCGCCGCCCCACACTGCGTTCTTCTATCCGCAGAGCAGGATCCCGAAGCTTACGCCGCAGCAGCGACGTATTCACGCGGTAGGTTTCGTTGAAAGCATCACGGGCCCCTTTAACCGAGCGCTCCATGGTAGGCTGTTCTACGGAACGTTTGTCGCCGGTGCGGGTTTCGAAGGTCAGCGCCAATTCAAGGCCGTCGAACACCAAGGCGCAGAAACCACTCAGCAGGTCGTTGACTACATCGTCCATACGTCGGCGCAGCAGTACGTTAAAGTTGAAAACTCCGCCATGGAGTATCAGTTCCACCGCCGTTGGCAGGTCGCTTATGTCAGCAAAGCGCTCGGGCTGGGTGGCAGGCCGCAGCACGTCCCGCGCTACGCTTTCGCTGCTGACCACGCCGTCAACGTAGCACAGAGTGGCCCGAAGTTTCGGGTCGCCGCCGATGTATATGCCCTTTTCCGTAAAATCGTCGCTGCCTCCCAGTATCTGCTTCAGGTAATCGCGGCCTATCGGTTCCGTGAACCTTTCTTTAGGACGCGGATGCCATTGAGAGTTTTTTCGTTTTTTGAATATACCCACAGGTTTCACCTCCGAAATAAGTCGGGCACGCATGTTGCAGAACACGTTGCATTTCATTCCTATTCCAAGTATGCCCCAAATCGCCGCAAGAATACAGCAAAGGAAAAATCGAACAAAAACCGAACATTTTTCTTTACAAAGTTCCTTATTATAATGTATAATAGGTTGACTTTATATGTTCAAACCACTGCGGGCGCAATTCCCGCAGCCTTAAAGAAAAGGACGGTGACCATTACGGAAAATCTGACCAGAGCTCAACTGAGCGTTCTCGAATGTATCCGCGATTACATCGACCGCAACGGATACCCCCCCTCAGTTCGCGATATATGCTCCGCCGTGGGCCTCTCCTCCCCTTCCACCGTACACAGCCACCTCAATACTCTTGAGCGGCTGGGCTACATAGCCCGCGACGGTGGCCGCAACCGTTCCATCCGCATCACCGAGCAGGAAACTCCCGCAGGCGTTCCCATTCTCGGTACCGTTGCCGCAGGCGCTCCCATTCTTGCCGTAGAGGACGCCATCGGTTACATCCCCTATGACCCCGAACGCGCAGGCGAATACTTCGCTCTCAAGATAAAGGGCGAATCCATGATAAACGCAGGCATTCTTGACGGAGATATGATAATCGTCCGCCGCCAAAACACCGCGCTCCACGGCGAGATAGTCGTTGCCCTTCTCGGCGACGAAGCCACCTGCAAGCGCCTTTCCACCCGCGGCGGTCAGGTACTGCTCCTGCCCGAAAACGAGGAATATTCCCCCATCGACGGCAGCGAGGCCTCCATTCTCGGCAAGGTTACTACCGTTATCAGAAAGTATTGATGCATCATGTTCAATAATCTTAGGGAAACTATAAACGCATACAAGCAGCGCGATCCCGCCGCACGCTCATCTTTCGAGATATTCTTTCTCTATCAGGGTGTGCACGCCGTCATGTACCACCGCCTTGCCCATTCCCTTTATAAGCACAATTTGCGTTTCCTCGCCCGAGCTGTCTCACAGTGGTCCCGCCATTTCACGGGCATTGAGATACATCCGGGCGCTACCATCGGCCGCCGTCTGGTAATTGACCACGGCATGGGCATCGTTATCGGCGAGACTGCCGAAATAGGCGATGACTGCCTGCTCTATCAGGGAGTTACTCTCGGCGGTACCGGTAAGGACAAGGGCAAGCGCCACCCCACTTTGGGCAACAATGTCATGGTCGGCAGCGGCGCCAAGGTTCTTGGCCCCTTCACCGTTGGCGATAATGCCCGCATCGCCGCCAACGCAGTCGTACTGCAGGAAGTTCCTGCCGACAGCACCGCCGTAGGCATACCTGCCCGCATTGTCCGCAAAGCAGGTGAAAAGGTCAACTACGCTGCGGAAGTGGATCAGATCCACGTGGCCGACCCCGTTGCGCTGGAGCTGGCCGCTCTGCGCGAGCGTCTTGAAGCGCTTGAAAAGAAAGACAACAAGGAGAACACATAACCATGAAGCTTTATAATTCCGCCACCCGCACAAGGGAGGATTTCGTACCCAACAGCCCCGACATAGTCAAGATGTACACCTGCGGCCCCACGGTCTATCACTTTGCCCATATCGGCAATCTGCGCAGCTACATCATGGAGGACATTCTCGAAAAGTACCTGCGCTACGCAGGCTACAACGTCAAGCGCGTTATGAACATCACCGACGTAGGCCATCTCACTTCCGATGCAGACGAGGGTGAGGACAAGATGCTCAAGGGTGCAAAGCGCGAGAACAAGACCGTTATGGACATCGCCCGCTTCTACACCGAGGCTTTCTTCGCCGACTGCGGCAAGCTGAACATCAAGCGCCCCGACGTAGTCGAGCCCGCTACCGAGTGCATCGACGAGTACATTAAGATAATTACCAAGCTTATGGACACCGAGTACGCTTACTTTGCAGGCGGCAACGTTTACTTTGATACCTCCAAGCTTGAGAAGTATTACATCTTCAACGACCACGACGAGGAAGACCTCGCAGTAGGCGTCCGCGAAGGCGTCGAAGAGGACACCAACAAGCGTAACAAGAACGACTTCGTCCTGTGGTTCACCAAGTCCAAGTTCGAGGATCAGGCCCTTAAGTGGGATTCTCCCTGGGGCGTTGGCTATCCCGGTTGGCACATTGAGTGCTCCGGTATCTCCATGAAGCATCTGGGCGAGGATCTGGACATCCACTGCGGCGGCATCGACAACGCCTTCCCCCACCACACCAACGAGATCGCCCAGTCCGAAAGCTATCTGGGCCACAAGTGGTGCAACTACTGGATGCACGTTCACCATCTGAACACCAATGACGGCAAGATGAGCAAGTCCAAGGGCGAGTTCCTCACCGTTTCCCTGCTGGAAGAAAAGGGTTATGATCCTCTGGTTTACCGTTTCTTCTGTCTGCAGAGCCACTACCGCAAGTCCCTCGTATTCTCTTGGGAGAATCTGGACAACGCAGTTGTTGCCTTCGGCAAGCTCATTGCCAAGATTGCAGCTCTCGACCCCGCAGCAGGTGAGGTAGATGCCGAAGCTTTGGCAGCTCTCAAGGAGAAGTTCTCCGCTGCTCTCGACAATGACCTGAACACCTCCCTTGCAGTAACTGCAGTTTATGATGTTCTCAAGGCAAAGACCAACGACGCCACCAAGCTGGCCGCTCTCGCCGACTATGACACCGTTCTCAGCCTGAACCTCATCGAGAAGGCTGCCGTCAAGCGCGAGGCCGATGCAAAGGCAAAGGCTGCCGCTGCCGCTTCTTTCGCCGTCATCTCCGAAAGCGGCGAAGAGAATGCAGAGATCGAAGCTCTCTGCCTTGCCCGTCGCGATGCCAAGAAGGCCAAGGATTTCGCAGAGGCCGACCGCATCCGCGATCAGCTCAAGGCCATGGGCGTTGAGATCACCGACATTCCCAACGGCGTAAAGTGGAGCCGTGTATAATCAAATAATCATCCACCCGAGTGTCCGAAAGAACACTCGGGTGTTTTTTCAGAATTGGAAGTTGAGAATTGAGAATATATTCGATTTAATGCAAGATATCGCTGCAGGAAGGAGCCTACCCATTCGTAACATCCGTACTTTTTCTTCAAAACAAAATCGTTTCCCTTATCGGAGGGAGAGTGAGAGCGCGCCGCCGCAGGCGCGTTCTCTTTTTTTCTCTCTGTCTTTGTCTCTGTCTTTGTCTCTGTTTCTGTCTCTGTCTCTGTTGGACAATGTCCAACGCCTGATTGGACATCGCTTGGACATTCGTTGGACAACTCCTGGACATCGGCTTTATTTCTTTGTTTACGCTTTCCAACTGACATTCACTGACATGTTTTTATTAAATTGAAAATTGATAATTATTGCTGCGGAGGTTACTTTATGTGTTAAAACCAACGTCAAAACCATGTTATTGCGAGGAGCGCAGCGACGCGGCAATCTCCGGTGTTGGTTTAGCTGCGCAGCGGCGTTACTGCCCGGCATATCTGCGGAGCGCCGGGGGCGGCGCTCCCTACAAATCCACATTTTCTCAATTCCTCACAACAAAAAATGTCCCCGCCTGCTATGCAGACGAGGGACATTTTCAATTCCAAATTTTTATCCGACTACATCCTTGAGTATCTCGCCCTGAGCGGAAATGGTAACCACCCGAAGAGGGATATTTTTACCGCTGCGCTGTATGGCCTTTTTAACTGCCACCTCCATACCGCCGCAGCAGGGCACGAACATACGGGCAAGGGTTACGGAGCGGACATCGTTAGCCGCGAAGATAGCTCCCAGCTTTTCGGAGTAATCGTAATTATCCAGCTTGGGACAGCCGATAAGGGTAGCGTGGCCTTTTACAAAATCCTCATGGAATCTTCCGTAGGCATAGGCGGTGCAGTCGGCAGCAACCAGCACGTCTGCGCCGTTCAGAAATCCTGCGTTCACGGGCAGCAGCTTTATCTGCACGGGCCAGTTGCCGAGTCTGCCCGGCACTTCAGCCGCGGCAGCTTCAGCAGCCTGCTTCTTTGCCGCCATATTGGCCTGAACTGCCTCATGATCATAGGGCAGTGCCTCGCGCTCTTCAAAGCTTATGGCATCCATTGGACAAGCAGGCAGGCAATCACCCAGACCGTCGCAATAATCGTCACGCAGAAGCTTGGCCTTGCCTTCGATTATGCCTATCGCGCCCTCATGGCAAGCATCGGCACAAAGGCCGCAGCCGTTGCAGCGCTCTTCATTTATTTTCACTATGCGTCTTATCATAGTCATACCTCCTTCGCTTTACGCGACTTCTTCTTTCGCCAGCTTATTGAGCTTTTCATAAAGCTCGTCGCCGAAGCAGTTGCGGGCATACTTACACCATTTTACACAAGACATGGTATCGTTGTAAACAACGAACCCGCAATTATCGCAGGCCATCTCTGTATCAACAGAGAACAGTTCCACGTCCGCACCGCAGTTGGGGCAGATTTTGTCGATTATAATAGGGGTCTTGTAGTTCTCAACACCCGGACATCTTGCATCACGCATAGGAACACCTCCGATTTTTGTTGAAGGGTCTCCCCTTTTCACCTATATGGTACAACAATACCGGTGGCTTTGTATGTTGCAAATATCACATTCGCTTATTTCACAATTCATCAAAACAAAAAATCTCCCCCATTCGCTTACGCGAACGAGGGAGATTCGGAAAATCTGATTACTTCTCGAGGTAGGTCTCGAAATAGTGGTCAGCGTCGGTAACTACATCGAAGTTAACGGTCTTGAAATCCTTTGCGGTGATTTCGACAGCGAACTTCTTGTTCTTGGGCAGATCCTCGAACTCGTAGTCGCCTGCCCAGTTGGTAACGGTCTCATAGACCTTACCGCACTCGCAGGTAGCCTTAACCTGAGCGCCGATGAATACTTCCTCTTCCTCAGCAGGATAGAAAACGGTACCTGCGATGAAAGCGGAGGGAACGTTCAGGTGAACAACGCTGGAACCGGCATCGCCGAGAGCCTCAAGCTGGGTAACCTTGCCGGCAGCGATCTTCTTGGAAACTTCGCTGTTGGGATCGTCCAGATCGCCGAAAACGAGAGCCTGGTTGGGGCAAGCCTCAACGCAGCGGGGCTCCTTGCCGGGATAGTCGGGATCGTCCAGCAGGTGAGCGCACATGGTACACTTCTGGGGGATTTCCAGCTCAGCGTTCCAATAAACAGCGCCTACGGGGCAAGCCTCAACGATCTGCTTCTGGCCCTTTGCCTTCTCGGGATCGATGATAACGATACCGTCAGCACGCTTGTAAACAGCGCCGTCCTTAGCAGCTGCTACGCAAGCGGGGTTATCGCAGTGAGAGCAGGGGGTGGGGACAGTAGCGGTCTTGATGTGACGCTCGTTGTCGCCGCGCTCCCACTCGATGATGTTCATCCAAAACTGGCCCATGTGGGGCTGAGACTTGGAAACGGTGGTATCCCAACCGCAGTGCTCGTCCTTACATGCCATGAAGCAAGCGTAGCAGGCCATGCAGCGGGAAGAATCAATAGCTATACCGTATTTCATTTATTTTGCCTCCTTCTCGCCGAAAATCTGATCGGCCTCAGCAGAAGTCTTTTCGCAGCGGAACTTGCTCTGCATCTCCAGAGAGTCAATGATGAACTCGAAGCCCTGGCCGGGATTGGGATCAGCTTCTGCCTTCTCGACGTCGATGTTGCAGGAGTTGGGAACCATGGCGGGGATGTAGTCGCCCATCAGGCGGCCGGGAGTGAGAACGTTGACGCAGCCGCCCTTATCGACGCTGCCATACTTGCCGTACTCAACGGGGTTGTAGATACCGGAAGAGGTGTAAGCATGGATGGTCTCAGGATATACGCGGCGGGTGATGTGAGCGGAGCAGAGGACGGTACCGCGGCCGTTGAACAGAGCCACGATGTCGCCTTCCTTGATGCCCTTCTTCTCAGCAGTTACGGGGTTGATACGTGCTACCAGGTAGGGGTTGCCGTTTACGAGGCGGCGGTTCTGGGGAATCTCCCACAGCCAGGTTGCATGCTGCTGATAGTGGGTGTGATAGTCAAAACGGGGATGGGGGGACATGAGCTGGTAGGGGAACTTGTCTGCGGAAACAGACTTGTGGCCTTCCCAGGAATCCTTGTACTGAGCGATGGGGGTACGGATCTCGTCGTCAGGCTCCCAATAGAGCATGGACTCGGAGACGAACTCGAACTTACCGGTGAGGGTACCGAGCTTGCCTTCCTCCTGGAAGATCTTGTGGTTGGGAGTATCGCAGGGACGCTCCTCAGCGAACCACTGGAAGCCGGGATGCTCATCCCACTTCTCGTAGAGACCGGTCTTGGGATCCTTGTCCTCTTCCTTGAAGGAAACAGCGGGAATGAAGTAACCCTTCTTCTTGAACTCTTCCCAAGTCATGTGCTTGGGCAGGTCGGAGAACTGATAGAAGCGCTTTGCCCATGCTTCTTCGTCTCTGCCTTCGGTGAACTCTTCGCCCCAGCCCAGACGTGCTGCAACCTGAGAGAAGATCCAGAAGTCGGAACGGCTATCCCACAGGGGCTCGATAGCCTTATCCTGGTATACAACTACCTGCCAGCTGTTACCGGTCTGAGAGTGAGAGCAGTAACCGCCGTTACCGGAGTTGCCGACCTCACCGATGTCTACACGCTCGAGGTTGGTGCAGGCGGGGAGGATAACGTCAGCCATACGGCCTTCGGGGTTGATATGGGTATCCTGGTTTACAACGAACTCGAGCTTGGGGCTCTGGTACATCTTGACCCACTTGTTGGTGTCAAGCATGGTGCCCATGAAGGAGCCGCCGTAACGCCAGAACATCTTTACCTCGCTGCAGCCGGGCATGGGATATACGTGGCGGGTGAACTCGAAGTCAAGACCGCCGCCGCAGAAGCCCTCGCCGAGCCACTCGTAGTGGCCGTCCAGAACTGCGTCGGGAAGATTGGTACGATACAGAGTCTGCTGAACGCTGTTAACAGCGGGATGATCAGCAATGGGAGACTTGGCGATGGAAGCCAGAGGATCGGAGTAGCCGCCGAACCAGAAGTTGTAGTTCATGGGAGCGCCGCAGGTACCGGTCCACATGTTCTGACCGGGCTTGCCCATGCCCTGCATAGCAAGGAGGGAAACCAGCAGACGTGCGTAATCGGTGCCGCCGACGGTACGGCAAGCGCCGCCGAAGCCGCCACGCATACCGGAACCGGCCATGGTCTTGGTGGAAGCCCAACGACGTGCGATAGCCTTGATGTCAGCTGCCTTAACGCCGGTGATCTCTTCTGCCCATGCGGGGGTCTTGGGAGTAGCGTCTACGCCCTTACCAAGGATGTGGTCAGCCCACTCGTCGAAGCGGTGGCCGTGCTTTGCGATGTATTCCTTATCGTAGGTGCCTTCGGTGATCCAAACGTAAGCGATAGCTTCGCAGAGAGCAGCGTCGGTGCCCATGCGGGGACCGATCCACTTGTCAGCCTGCTTTACGGAGGAGAAGTTGTTGAAGGGATCGATGTAGATGAACTGGATGCCCATCTCCTTCATCCACCAACGCCAGAGAGCAGACTCCTGAGCGGAGTAGCCGCCACGGGTGGTGTCGGGGTCATGGGACCACATGATCATGGTCTCGGTGTTCTTCATAGCGTCGTGCAGCATATCGAAGGGTTCGGGACCGCCAAGACGCCAGTAGTAACCGTAGGTGTGGGGAGTACCCCAGTGGAAGCCTTCCCAGGAGTCGGGGTTATCAGCGATACGGGTGTAGCCCAGCATGCTGAAGAAACGGTTGAAGAGGGAGATCTTGTAACCTACAAGACCCCAGCTGTGGTGGGAAGAAGTGATAGCGGTAACAGCTTCCTTGCCGTAGGTGCCCTGGATACGCTTGATCTCACGAGCAACGAGGCCGAGAGCCTCATCCCAGGATGCACGGCGGTAGTTGGACTTACCGCGGTTCTCTGCGTTTCTGTTCTGACCGTCAGCAGTCTCAACGAAGTCCTCACGGATCATGGGATACTTTACGCGGTCATAAGCATAGGTTCTGTCCTTCTCGGTGAAGCCGAGGAGAGAAAGGGTGGTCTTTCTCTGGGGGGTGTATTCCTTGCCTCTTGCCTTGATTACCCAACCCTGAGGATCGGTATCGTCAAGAACGATGGGGCGTACGCGGCGGATAACGCCATCCACGGTATGAATGGTAAGGGGGCCGCCGACGCATATGCTGTGAGTAATTCTTTCTTTAGCCATTTTGTCTGCTCCTCCTTACTTTACTTCGACCATTGCCTTAGCATAGTCAGAATTGGGGTTGATCTCGACCATCTCGCCGATGTACTTCTCGCCGTCCCACTCGAAGCAACGCATATCGAATACTTCAACAACGGGGATCCACCAGATCTTGCCATCGGGGCCCTGCCACTTGCTGCCAGTCTTAAACTTGTGCAGAATAAGGGGCTCGCCGTCCTTTTCCTTGGCGGCGGTGGCATAGTTGTCATTGGTGAATGCGTTTACAGCGCCGTACTTTTCAAAGCGGCGGGGGCCAACGGCGGTCCAGCCGCCGGCAGCAACGATAGCTTCCTCAATAGCAGCAACCAGAGCGGCGGTGGGGCGACCATAGCCCTCGATGCCCTCGTACCATACGCGGTATGCGCAGGTCATCTCACTGGGGCAGGCGGCTACGATCTCCTTGACCTTGGCTGCGAGCTGAGCAGGAGTCATCGTCTGAGTACCTTCCGGATTACGAAATGTAAAATTCATCATCCATCCTCCTTCTTTATGAGTATAACTTTTATGTAAACTAAATTAGGGAACGCGAAATTAATCTTGCGCCATGAAGTCATGGTCTTCGATAGGCAGCTGACCGATGCTGTCAAGGAAGTTGATGATTCCCTGCTCGGCGGCAACCATAACGCCCATGAAATCCATCTCGGGGCCGAACTCTATCTCGAAAAGCTGGTCGCAGTTATCTGCAAGGCTCTTGATCATTGCGCGGTGCTGCTCGTTCATCTCGAAAGCCTTATGGCGGCCTTCCTCGGCAGCCAGAGGATGGATGAAGCATTCATACATATTCCGATAAATGAAGGTATACATTACCTCGTTTCCGGAAAGAACGCCGACCATCTTTCCCGCTTCAATGGAGCGCATCATCTTCTCACCCTTCTTCTCAAGGGGGCCTATACGGACATCGTTTTCATGGCCGGGTTCAGGCTTGTACGCCTTGGGAGCAGGCTTCTTTTTTTTCTTCTTTGCGGTGGAAATAGCGGAGCACTCCTTTCTTTTGGGCACACCTATAGGCGCACTGTGATACAGTACACTCACATTATAATATATTAAATAGCCAATGATGTCAACAAATTTTATAGATTGTTCCTTTGTATTAATTTGCATTTTCCCCGCCTGCTGTGGTAGAATGAAGGCAGTAAATCATTTCACGATCACCCTATCGGAGGCTACAATATGACACCCATCGAAATGTATAACGAAGCCATGAAAATATTGCAGGATGTGGAGGACTGCGTCCCCGGTGCCATGCTGCCCCAAGCAACCGTACTGCTGGGCGAAAGCGGCAGCCTTTACTTCGCCGTAAACGACCTTATGGGCGACGTATGCCGTAAGCTGGCAGCAGAGAACGAAGTTGGCGTGGCTGCCATGATGACCGTTTGGAAAGACGGCGGTACTGATTTTTCCGCCCTTAATTTCCGCCGCTCCATGCTGCTGTGGAATCCCGCCTGTGAGAACACCCTCGTTCTCCTCGGCGACGGCGAAGAGTTCACCTCCCGCCTTCTCAAGGACACCCTGCCCTAATTCTCCGCGTTTCTCAATCTCGATTCCAAAGGTGGTGGAAAAGTATGATAAACGAGGCGGCCATACGCTGCTTTCTCACTCTTTGCGAGACCCTCAGCTTCACCGAAACGGCGAAGCGTCTTTTCATGACCCAGCAGGCGGTGAGCAAATACATCGTCAAGCTGGAGGAGGATCTCGGCTTTAAGCTCTTCATCCGCACTCATCATTACGTGATGATGACCAAGGCAGGCGAAAATTACTTCGAGCTTTTCCGCCGCTGGCGTGATGATTTCCTTGATACGGCCGAGAACACGCGTCTTTATTACAGCCAGCAGTTCAACTCCCTGCGAGTAGGCTATTTGGAATGGCTGGAAATCTCCTCGGGCGTTACCGCCGCGCTGAAAACCGTTCTTGCCAAGAACAAGGAAATGAAGGTAACTATCGAAAAATATCCCCAGCAGGAACTCAATGAGCTGTTCTTTCAGCGTAAGCTGGATCTCATTATCACTTACGCGGAGTTCGCTCCCAAGGGTGTTGGTATAAAGAAACTCAAAACCTTGGAGACCCCTCTGGTACTGCTGGTCTCCCCCGATAACCCCAAGGCCGTGGATGGCGCAAAAGCAGAAGATTTCCGCACCGAGCCTTTCATCAAGGCCGCCGCCAGCCGCGAGACCTTGTCCGAAAGCCGCAACAGAGCCCGCCGCCAGTGCAGCGAGCTTGGCTTCACCCCTGCTGAGATAATAATCTCTCCCAACCTCGAATCCGCCTATATGGCAACCGAGTTGGGTCAAGGCGTACTGGTATCCACCATGCTCAGCCGCATGAGCCTCCACAGCGAGCTCATCGCCTATCCCGTAGGCAAAAGCGAGGAGCTGCAGTGCTTTTGGCACGAGGATCAGGAGAACCCTGCGGTCAAGGAGTTCGCCCAGCTGCTTGAAAATTCCTACTAAAGAGGTATTCACACATGAGTATTCCCACATACGCTTTGGTGGCCTTCTCCAATTCGGGCAAGACCACATTTCTTGAAAAGTTCATACCTGCGCTGAAGTCCCGCGGTTTGCGAGTTGCCGTTATCAAGCACGACGGCCACGATTTTCAATTGGATAAGGAAGGCAAGGACAGCTGGCGCATCACCCAAGCGGGTGCCGACGTTACCGCCATCGTTTCAGCTACCCATGCAGCCATCATGGAAAACCGCCCCACTCCCCTGCCCGACATCGTAGAGCGCATACAGGACGTTGACCTGCGCATCGTGGAGGGCGGCAAATACGAAAACTGGCCCAAGATAATGCTGTACCGCGTGGCTGCAGAAAAGCCCATGGCCGCCGAACCCGACGAATGTTTCGCCATCGTAACCGACGCAAACATAACCACCACCGTCCCCGTGTTCGGATTGGATGATGCAGAGGGTTTGGCAGATTTGATTTACCGCACGATAAAATAATAAGGACCAAAATAAAAACCCGAATTCTCACGAATTCGGGTTTTATTTTTAACTTTCAGCGTTTGCTTCCAATCGTGCCTGCTGGGCGGGAAGGCCCTTTTTTATAAGCCATACGAAATAGATGCAGGTTATAATAAGTGATGCAACGGAAGCGATGGGCATGCACCAGCCCATGGGAGTGAGGGTGCCGGTAGCTGCGCAGCGCTCGATGGAGAGGAAGCACAGAGGCACGCGGACAACGAAGGTTGCAACGAGGCTGTGGACGAGAGAAATAACGGACTTGCCGCAGCCGTTGAAGTAGCCGTTCATAAGGAATACGATGCAGATAAGGATGCAGTCGATGGAATAAGGACGCAGATAGGTAGCGGCCATTATTTTTACTGCCTCTTCCTTTGCAAAGATGCCGGTAATGCTCTCAGCGGAGATAAATGCAGCCAAGGTGATGGCAATACCGAAAATAGAAGAATAGAGAATGCCGTACTTCAAACCGCTGAGAGCGCGCTTGGGCTGCTTTGCGCCGATATTCTGAGCTGCCATAGTGGTAACGGCAGCAGAGAAAGCCATGGGAGGCATCATTACGAAGCCAAGGATCTTCTCAACAATACCCACGGATGCGGATGCAACAACACCGAGGCCGTTGACCATGGTGGTAATAAGCAGGAAGGAGAAGTTTACGAGAACTTCCTGAACAGCCAGAGGAATACCTACCTTCATGATGAAGAAAACAGCCTTGGGCACAGGTCTTATGTAAGAAGCATGGAACTCAAAGGGCAGGCCCTTCTTTATAACGAAAATTAGAGCTGCAACAAGGCTTGCAAGCTGAGAGAGTATAGTGGCAAGAGCAGCACCGAGAGCGCCCATCTTGAAAACGCCGATAAGCAGAATATTGCCAACAACGTTGATGCAGCTGGAGATGAAGACGAAAATCATGGGAGTCTTGGAATCGCCGGTAGCGCGGAAGAAGCCACTGAGGGCGTTATAACCAAGAATAAAAGGAATACCGCAAGCGCAGGTTATAAGATACTGCTTAGCATATTGCAGTGCCTCGGTGGGAGTGTTCATGAGGCCGAGGATAGGAGAGGCGACCAAAATCATAATAGGCGTAATGACTACAGCCAAAATGATAGCCAGCGCGATGGCAGAGCCGAAAGAGCGGGCGGCTTTTTCCTTATCGCCCTCACCTACCTTCTGTCCGATAAGAACGGTGCAGCCGGTGGAAACGCCGATGATAAGACCAAGCAGCGTCATCATTACCTGAGAGCCGATGGAAACGGCGGCGATGGCAGCTGAGTCGCAGTATCGGCCGATTATGAGCAGGTCGATGGCGCCGTAAAGGGACTGGAGTATATTTGCGCCGAGGAATGGCAGCGCAAAACGGAGCAGCGTAGTGCTGACCCTGCCCTCAATGAGGGAAAGAGGTTTTTTTGACATATGTTTCAATTCCCCTGTTCCTATAATTTTTATTTATAACGTTTCAAGTATACCAAAATTTTTGGGGTTTGTCCATTGCATTTTAGGTAATTGAAAATTGAGAATGGAAAATTGAGAATTATTGGCGGTTATTTGTCATGTTTTCATTTATCGTTTTTGCGGCGTGTTAAGCGGAGCGTTGGGTGCAACAGCACCTACAGCAGTTAGTTTTCTGCCTGACCTACGAAACAACGATAACATTCATCTTTCGAACGTAGGGAACGGTCTCGACCGTTCCGTTGATTTTACTTCCGGCAGTATCGTTATAAACGGAACGCTCAAGAGCGTTCCCTACGAGCATATAATGATTGCAGAGCAAAACCGCACCGCACTAAATCACAGAATTCCTCATTTCCATATAAAAACCGCAAATGCCCCGCCGTCGGGCTGACGGCGAGGCAAGAGTATATTCAAAAACTTATCAGAACATATCGCTCTGCTCTACGGTCTTGATGCCTGCTGCTTCGAGAGCTGCGGCGGCCTTGGCGTTATCGTCAACGCGGAAGATCATGAATGCGCCTGCCATGCGGGTACCGAGAAATGCATAGGTATATTCTACGGAAACACCTGCATTGGCGATGATCTCAAGAATGGTTGCAAGGCTGCCAGGAGCGTCCTTGATTCCAACTGCAAGAACCTCGGTCAGGTTGGTAATATAGCCGCCCTCGCGGAGGATGTCAGCGGACTTCTCAGGCTCGTCGCAGATAACGCGGAGGATACCGAAATCCTTGGTATCGGCTATGGACATAGCACGGAGGTTGATGCCGTGGTCGGCGATATATCTGGTGGTCTCAGCCAGCTTACCGGGCTGATTTTCAATAAAAACAGAGATCTGCTTTACGCTCATAGTGAAACTCCTTTCAGATACTGTAAGTTTATTTAGCGAAGTATGGCGGAAAAATATTTATCGATATCAGTGCAGCTTGCGCTTATCAACTACGCGGACAGCCTTGCCCTCACTTCTCTCGATGCTCTTGGGGGGAACGAGGTGCATGTTGGGGCCAATGCCCAGCATGGTGCGCATTGCGGATGCCAGCTTCTTCTCGCGGTCGGTGATCTCGCGAACAGTATCGGAGAACATTTCGGGGCTGAGTTCTACGTATACGTCAAAGGTATCGGTGTTGTTTACGCGGTCCAGCTCGATGCGGTAGTTGGGAGTATAGCCCTCGTTGAGAAGAACTGCTTCTATCTGAGAGGGGAATACGTTGACGCCACGGATGATCATCATATCGTCGCTGCGGCCCAGAGGCTTGCTCATCTTAATAAGGGTTCTTCCGCAGGAGCACTTCTCGCGCTTGAGAACGCAGAGGTCACGGGTGCGGTAACGCAGGAGGGGGAATGCTTCCTTGGAGATGCTGGTGAAGACCAGTTCGCCAACCTCGCCCTCAGGGAGAACTTCGCCGGTCTCGGGGTTGATGATCTCGGCGATGAAGTGGTCTTCGTTGATGTGCATACCGGTCTGGGAGCTGCACTCGAAGGATACGCCGGGGCCGCTGATCTCGGTGAGGCCGTAGATGTCGTAAGCCTTGATGCCGAGGGTCTTCTCGATGTCGCGGCGCATTTCCTCTGTCCAGGGCTCGGCACCGAAGATACCTGCCTTAAGGGGAATATCCTCGGGGGTATATCCCTTTTCCTTGAGGCTTTCGCCAAGGTAAGCAGCATAGGAAGGTGTGCAGCACAGGATAGTAGAGCCCAGATCCGTCATGAACTGCAGCTGACGGTCAGTATTGCCGGAGGACAGGGGCAGGGTCAGGCAGCCAACTTTGTGAGAGCCACCATGCATACCGGAGCCTCCGGTAAAC